>CAZIZE010000053.1:0-45985 GCA_964543655.1 uncultured bacterium | reverse complement strand
GCACATTTCCCTAAAGATTCACATGGTCTTGCAATGTTTGATGGAACGCATCTCTATGAGCATGCAAGTCCTTTAAAAGGTTATCATCCTGACTGGGACACATATATTTTTAACTATGGTAGAAATGAAGTTAGAAATTTTCTAATATCAAACGCATATTTCTGGTTTAAAGAATTTCATGTTGATGGGTTAAGAATAGATGCAGTTGCATCAATGCTATACCTTGATTATTCAAGAAAGGATGGTGAATGGGAGCCCAATAAGTATGGCGGCAGAGAAAACCTTGAAGCAATAGAGTTTTTAAAAGAGCTGAACTATATCTGCTATGGGAACTTTCATGGAATAATGACCATTGCAGAGGAATCAACAGCCTGGCCAATGGTTACCAGGCCAGTTCATCTTGGTGGCCTTGGATTTGGTTACAAGTGGAATATGGGCTGGATGAATGATACTCTTTTTTATTTTTCTCAAGATCCAATTTACAGGAAGTATCACCATGATAAACTTACTTTCTCGATGTTTTACGCATTTAGTGAGAATTATATTCTTGTTCTTTCACATGATGAGGTTGTTCATTTAAAAAAATCTCTTCTATGCAAGATGCCAGGTGATATGTGGCAAAAATTTGCAAATTTAAGGTTGCTGTTAGGTTATATGTGGGCTCATCCAGGTAAAAAACTTTTATTTATGGGTGCTGAACTTGCACAAATCAATGAATGGAATTTTAAAGAAGAGCTACCATGGTATCTACTCTCTAATAATTTGCATAAATCTTTTAATGTTTTTGTTAAAGATTTAAATTTGCTCTATTTGAAAAAAAAGGAATTATACGAACTTGATTCTGATTATAATGGATTTCAGTGGATAGATTGCAATGATTCTGAAAACAGTATTATCTCATTTATAAGAAAAGATAAAGAAGGAAATTACCTTATATTTATATTTAATTTTACTCCTGTGGTAAGGTTTAATTATAAATTAGGTGTGCCTGAAAATGAGCTTTATATTGAAATTTTCAATAGTGATTCATACATCTATGGTGGCAGTAATGTTGGAAATTTAGGGAGGGTTCATCCAATTAAAGGATGGTATCATAATTATCAGCAATATGTAAGTATCACATTACCACCTCTTGGTTTTATTGTACTTGAAAAAAAAAGAGGGGAAATCCCCTCTATTTAATGTCAATTTCAATTTTCTTAGGTTTTACTTCTTCTTTTTTAGGTATCTCAATTGTGAGAACACCTTTGTCAAGGCTTGCTTTAATTTTATCAGCATCAACTGTTGATGGCAGTGTAAAAGACCTCTGGAACATTCCGTAGTATCTCTCTGCTCTGTGATAATTCTCTTTCTCTTCTTGCTTTTCAAACTTTCTTTCACCCTTTAAAGTAAGCACATTATTTTCAATATTAATTTGAATGTCTTCTTTGTTTACTTCTGGAACTTCAGCTTTAATTACAAATTTGTCATCTTGCTCATAAATATCTACAAGTGGTTCCCAAACTCTATTTTGAATATCAGCACCACCTGTAAATTTGTCAAGCCTTTCGTCAAATAATTTGTTCATTTCTTCTTGAATAGAAAGTAAATCTCTGATTGGTGACCATTTTATTAAGCTCATCTTTCCACCTCCTGTATTGTTTTTTTCTAAAATTAAAATAGGAAAGTTTTTAACAATGTCAAGAGGTTAATACGATTTTTCTTTTTATTTTGATTTACAAAAAAATGAAATGTATAGACCTAAAATAAGTGAAAATAAAGAAGCACGCCTGGAGGGACTTGAACCCCCAACCTACGGATTCGAAGTCCGCCGCTCTATCCAGCTGAGCTACAGGCGCAGATTTTCAAATTAATATCATTGTAGAGAAAAAAAGTCAAACTGCTAAATTTTGAATATAAAGAGAGGCTGTGTATAAATCAGGTAAAACTATTCCAGAATCAGAAATATTATCTTTGCCATGGCCAGTTAAAACCTGTATAGGAAAAATACCTGCATTTATACCTGTTTGAACATCTTTATCAGAATCACCAATAATAAAAGAGCTGCTTAATTCTATGTTATATTTTGCAACAGCTTTTTCTATCATTCCTATATTTGGTTTTCTGCAATTACAGTTATTATCCGGGTGATGTGGGCAGTAAAAAAAATCTGAGATTAATGCTCCTTTATTATTAAAATCGTCTATAATAATTCTATTTGTTTCCTTAACAAAATTTTCACTAAAATATCCTCTTCCTACACCTGATTGGTTTGTAATAATAAACACCAAAAAATTTAATTTATTTAATATCTTAACTGCATCATATGCAAATGGGTAAATTTTTATTTGTGAAAAATCTGAAAGATAATTTACTTCCTCTATTAAAGTACCATCTCTATCAAGAAAAACAGCTTTGGGCATTTTTAAAGTAATTTGAATTTACCAACCATTTTTTCAAGTTCGTCAGACTCTTTGTTTAACACATGAACAACTTTATTTGTTTCATTTACAATGTTACCAAGAGTTTTACTAACGCTATTTAACTCCTCAATTGACTCTGTAATAATTTCTGATGCTTTTGCTTGCTCTTCTGTGCCTGTTTGTATAGATGAAATTCTACCATCAACCTCCTGAATTGCAAAAAGAGCAACTTTTGAGCACGCCAGGGTAACCTGTGAAACCTTTCCAGTTTCAATATTAACTTTGTATAAATTTTCAGCATTATTTTTTAACTGCTCAGAAGAACTTTGTAGCTCTAATAGCATATTGGAAGTTTCCTCTGATATTTCCACAACTTTAACAAATTCATTTTGCATTGATTCTGCTTGATTTGATACAACTTCAACTTTTTCATTAATATCCTTCATCTTATCAACAAGATTATTAATAGAAATTGTTATCCCTTTTATAACTTCACCCTGCTCTGAAGATGCAATGGAAATTTGATGAACAAAATTTTTAGTTTCATTTGATTTTAATACAAGGTTATTTAACAAATCTGAAGTGTTATTTAAAAGATTAATACTCTCTTCCATTTCATTTATACCACTAACACTTTTTGAATATGCTTCTTCTGTTTCCTGTACCATCGAGTTGATTATCTCTTTAATCTCTTTAGTAGATTGAGCACTTCTCTCTGCAAGCTTTCTAACCTCATCAGCAACAACAGCAAAACCTTTGCCTGCTTCACCTGCCCTTGCAGCTTCAATAGCTGCATTTAATGCAAGTAGATTTGTTTGCTCACTGATTTCATCAATAAGCTGTAAAATTTTCTCAATATCTTTTACTGCTCCTGACAATCTTTCCATGGTTTTTCCAAGAGATGTTATATCATCACCAAGGTTATGCACCTTATCCATAACTTTGGACATCTCTAATTTACAGTTTTCAGCCTCATTTGCTGATATTTCTGATATTTCATATGCTGTTTCAGAGCTTTTTGACACATCTTCTATACTTCTTGACTGTTCTTCTATTGAAGCTGCTATCTCTTCTGTAAAGGAGCTAATTTTAATTATTGTATCTTTAACAGTATCAATTGCATTTGTAATACTATGTAAACTGTCATTAAAAGAGTTAATAATATCTATAGTTTTTAAAAAATTGTCTTTAGATTTTGTAGAATTTGAAAATATTAAATGGGAGTTTTTACTAATATTTTCTACTTCTACATTAAGTTTGGAAATATAATTGCCAATATCTTCTATTGAATTGAATACATCTTCATGCTCACTTCTTAAAATTTTACTTTTTTGTGCAAGATTAGAAGCATTCTGAGCAAGGTTTTTTAAAACAAGAGTAATATCATTAACTGATTGAGCAACATTCTCAAGAGATGTTATTAAAATATTACTGCTACTATCAATTTTTGCAGAATTTTCAGAGAGGTTTATGGAAGTTTCTTTCACAGTAGCACTTGAATTTTTGATTTTTATTAAAATTTTAGTTAAATTATCAAGAAATATATTGAAATTTAATGCTATTTCACCAATTTCATCTTTTCCTTTAACAGCTAATCGCTCTGTAAGCTCACCTTCACCTTTTGAGAACTGCTCTGTAAGTTTTTTTATAATAGCAGAAACCTTTTCAAGAGGAATGGTAATAATTCTTGATAAAAGAATTGTCAGCACCAACACCAAAATAATTGCAATTCCAGCAAAAAGAGCTGTAATCAAAACATTATTTTTTGCAGATTTTCTAATATCATTAATTCTTAATTTGGACTGAAGGTTAAATTCATTTATAATATTTTGAATTATCTGGTCTAAATTTTTTTCTATTTTTAAAATATCTTTCTCTTTTTGTGCAAGTATAACCTGTTTTACAACAGGATTTGGAGCTTTCATTAAAATATTGTCAAGAAAATTATTCGCCTTCTTATACTTTTTAATCTCTTTAATTAATTTTAAGAAATTTGTCTGAATACTTTTTGAAGAAACCTCTATTTTTACTAAATTAATCTCTTTAAAAAGCTTTTTATACTTTTTTTCAATTTCCTTTTTTGTATCTGTAGCTGATGTTAATAGAAAAACTTTTCTCAAATCTTTTATTTTATCAAGGGTTGCTTTAATTTTATAAATATCAGATGCTTTTTTAAAAACATTAACATGAATAAAATCAATATTTGAAATAATATTTCTTGAAGAAAAAAAAGAATAAATTCCATTAATTATAATGAAAATCAGCAGGATTAGAAAGCTGAGCAATATTTTTGTCCTTATTTTCATAAAGAACTCCAGTTTGTAAAATTTATAAAGCTGAGCAAGCCTATTTTTAGCACTATTTCAACGGGATAGTAACACTTATAGCTCCACGTAAATCACCAAGTTTGTAGCCTTCTTTTTTTCTTCCAGCAATATCAATAGCTCCTTTTGGTGTACCGTGACAAGGCAAACATGCTTTCTTTATATAAATAGGTCTCATTAATCTAAGCTTATCTCCTACTTTTTTAGCTACTATTTCTCCTTTTTTATACTTTCCACTAATCATATCTTTTAAAACCTGAATTTCAAAATCATCAGGTCTGTTATACGTATTTCTTAAAGTAGAAGGAAGAGTGGTTTGCTTAAGCGTTATACCTGTTTTTGCTTTAAAATAATCACCAAGCTGCCTTCCATAACTTGCAGGTATAAATCCTTTAAATCCAATACCTGGTGTATTAATCAAAACCTGATTATCTTCACAAACCTTTTTGCTACCAGCAAGTAGAGTTTTTAAAATATCCATTGTGCCTTCTGGCAATTTCTCTTTGCTGGTGCCTGCAATAATATCAATCCCTGTTTTCTTTTTAAATTTTTTGTTAATTTCTTGAATAAACCAATCACACTTAAAACCTTTGTAGCCAATATTTGGATCATTTATTTTATACTTTTTTAAACTTTGAGCAACAGTAACCCTTCCAAGATGTAGAAATTCAGCTATAAGTTTTGCCTTGATTTTGGCATCATTAACAGACATTGCAAAAATAGAAATCACAAAAATAAAAACCATACCTAATGATATTGCAATCTTTTTCATAACTCCCCCCCTTTAATTTAATATATTTTTATATTTTAGTTAATAAATATTCATTGTCAAGGAATCAACTCTCCTATTTCTTCAAGTTTTTCTAAAAGGTTTTCTATTTCCTCAATATCTTTATTTTTAGATGCCATTTCAATTGCTTTTGCAATTTCTCCTATTTCATTAAAGCCAATGTTAAAGGCTGTGCCTTTTAAAGTATGGGCATTTGTGTAAATTTCATCAAAATTCTCTTTACTTAATCCTTTTTTAATATTTTCAATTGAAGTTGCATAAGTACTCTTAAATGAATTCAAAATTTTATTAACCAACTGCTCATTATCACCAACCAATTTTTTTATGTAACTTAAATCAATTTTTTTATCTGACCCAGTACTGCTTTTATCAAGTTTATTACCTAAATATTTCAATAAAATCTCATTAAGCTCCTCAACTTTAAAAGGCTTTGAGATATAATCATCAAACCCTTTTTTAAGAAGCGCCTCTTTCTCTTTTTTCATTGCAGCTGCTGTTAAAGCAACAATTTTAAACTTTCTACCCTTTAATTTTTCTAAAATTTCAGGTGAAACTTTGCTATTTGCAACCTCTTTACCTTTTTCAACAGCTCTTAAAATTTCAAGTGCTTCCACACCATCCATAATAGGCATGTGCCAATCCATAAATATCAAATCAAAATCCTTTTCAGAAAGAATCTTTATAGCTTCAAGGCCATTCTCTGCAATGGTAACATTAATCCCTATAGATGTTAATAATTCTTTTATTAATATTTGATTGGTCTCATTATCCTCTGCAACTAATATATCAGGCTTGGTTTTAGAAAAAATTACTTTTTTATCTTCCTTTTTGCCATGTTCATCAATTTTAACATGGGAAACAGGTAACTTCAATGTAAAATAAAAAGTGGAACCTTTTCCTTCCTCACTTTCAACCCAGATTTTACCTTGATATTCCTGAACTATTTTTGATGAAATTGTTAAACCCAAGCCAGTTCCACCAAATCTTCTTGTTATTGAGCCATCTGCCTGAGTAAATGCATCAAATATAGCATCTATCTTATCTTCTGGAATTCCTATACCTGTATCACTAATGCTAAATAAAATTTCTGCTAAATTGTTTTCTATATTTAAAACCTTTACTTTTAATGAAATTCTTCCTTTTTCTGTGAATTTTATTGCATTATTAAGGAGATTATTAAGAACCTGACTTATTCTAACTTCATCACCTATTAAAACATCAGGGATATTTTCATCAATCTCTATTTTAAAATCAAGACCTTTTTCATATATTTTACTTGAAAATATCTGGCATGAATTGTTGATAAATCTTTTTAAATTAAAAGGCTTGTTGTCAAATTCCATTTTTGATGACTCAAACTTTGAAATATCAAGTATGTCATTTAATATTCTCAATAGATTCTCTGTTGATTCTTTAACAATTTCAAGATATTTTCTCTGATTTTCTTCAAGATTAGTATTTAAAACAAGATCAATAAAACCCATAATTGCATTCATCGGTGTTCTTATCTCATGGCTCATGTTTGCAAGAAATTCAGATTTAACCTTATTGGCAAGCTCTGCTTTCTCTTTTGCAATTCGTAATTGCTCAATGAAATTTTTCCTCTCTGTAATATCTTCTTTAACTGCAACAAAATTTATAACAACACCTTTTTCATTTATTATTGGTGCAATTAAGGTTTGTTCCCAGAATTCTTCTCCATTTTTCTTCCTATTTAAAAATTCACCAGACCAGGTTTCTCCTTTTAAAAGGCTCTTTCTAATCTCTTGATAGAATTGTCTATTATGAGTAGTTCCAAAAAAACTTGGTTTTTTCCCTTTTACTTCATTTAATGAATAACCTGTAGTTTCAACAAAAAATGGATTAACATATTCTATTTCAGCATTTGTATTGGTTATCACAATTGAAATAGGTGCATTTTCAACAGCTCTATTTAATTTTAATATCTCTCTTTTTAATTTCTCTTCTTCTGTTATATCAAAAAATAACATTACATATTTGTCAACTTGCTTTTTATCTTCAGAAATTACTGGAGCAACTGAGAAAAATACATAAATTGGTGAACCATCTTTTTTGAAAAATTTAATTTTCTCTAATTTTAAAGGTTTTAATGTTTTTTTAACCTCTTCTAAAATTTGAGGTAAAAGAAATTTTTCCTTTGAAATATCTTCTGGAATAAAAAGGTCAAAATGTTTACCAATTACAGAGGAATCATAATCCAACATATCAAAACATATTTTGTTTCCATACTCTATTGTTAAATCAGAGGCTAAAACAGTTATTCCTATTGGTAAATTTTCAAGAATTGTATTTAAAAAATTCCTCTCTTTAACAACCTGTTTATGTATTGCCTCTTTTTCTTTGTTTAAATGGCTTATTGTATCAACCATCTCATTTGTATATTTTGCTATTTCATGAATTTCATAAAAGTCAAGGTCATCTAAATTAATCTTTTCATAATTTTCTGGAACTTTCTTAATAAAGTCGATTAACTTGTTAAACTGAGAAAATAGATAAAATCTAAAATTCTTTATAAAATATAAAAAGAGAATGAAACTTATAAAAGTAGCTAATAAAATTATTATTAACTGCATATAAAAAGTTTTTAATAATTTTTTCTTGGTTTGAGCAAAGTTTGATTCAACAACTTCATTATTGAAATATGTTATTACCCTCCAACCATTTGCAAATATTCTGTTGCTAAATACAGTATAGTGTAAATTATTACATGAAATAAAGCTAAATTTATCAACATCTTTTACATTTTGTAATTTCTCCAATAATCCTTTGTTAGGAACCTGAACTTTTGCGAGGATATTATTTTTCTTACCTAAAATTAATAATCCAATGTTAACAGGAATTTTCAATACATTAATTTTAGCAATAAATTGCTTATCAAAAGACTTTTGAAAATCATTAATATAAAACCCTGTAATTACTATCCATTTGAATTTTTCAAAATATATTCCAAAAATTATCTTTGGACTCAAGCTATTCTTTTTAAAGGGATGAACCCAGTTAACAATAAAAAATTTGTTATTGCCATTTTTTATATTTACAAGAATATTTTGAAATGCTGCAACCTCATAATTGTTAATATATGGAGAATGGACAACATCTCCATTCACATCAAATATATCATAATAACCAATTCCATTGTCAAACCTTATTAAATCAAGAAGGTTTATTGCATATTCTTTCATTTTTTTAAGGGAAAGTTTATCTTTGTTGCTAAAGTATAAGTTCTGAAGTAGAGAATATGCAAAATACGCTCTATTTTTAATTTCTTGTCTTTTATTTAATATACCTAATTTATATTCAATTTCATAACGGGTTAAAATATTATCACATGTTTTGGAAATAATATTTTTATAATTGTCAAAAGATTTGGTTTGTAGAAAGTTTAGATTATCAATATAATTTTTGTAATATGAAAATGTTACAACAATTATAACAAATATAGTAAATAGAGAGAACAAAAGCAGTGATATTTTTGTAATATTTGATACTATTGATTTTTTTCTCATTTTGCCAGTTAATCATTAAAAAAGTATTCTATTTTGTCAGGATAGAATATTTTTATTTTCTTTTCATCCATACATTTGTAATTTTTCAAAAAATGACCTACTTTAACACCTTCTTTATAATAATCTATTTCAAACCCCATTGAAGCTCCATATTTTAAAAAAGCTTTTGAATAGCCACCATATATTATATCGTTGTTATTTAAAATTTTTAAAATTTTTTGAATACTAAAATAATTGAAAATAAAGTTATCTGGCACTAAAAGGATAAAGTCATTATTTCTAACAGCTTGATTAAACTTATAAAATAACTCCTGTCTATTGGTAACTTCATAAATTTTTATTAAAGGGGAATAAATTCTTAACCCTGCTATTTTCTTTATTAATCTTTCATTATGCAAAACTATTCCAATACTATTAATATGGGGATAATGCTCTTTAATTTTCATAATAATCTGATAATATGGAAAATCCGGGATAAACTCACCAATAAGATTTTTTGTATTGTTTAATCCTTTTACATAATCATCTAAAAAAGCAGCAAAAATTTTTTTATTTGTAACTTTAATATTTAGATAATCTTTTAAACTCATAGTTAAAATTATTTTAATATTATCATTAATATTTTCACTGTTGAAAATAGAAATATCAGGAATAATCTTTTTTATCCCGGAAATAAATAAATTTCCCTCATGGGTGTTGTAGGGAATGTATGCAACCTCTGCATTGGATATAGATATGAAAAAAATAAAAAATATTATTAAAAATAGTATTTTTTTAATCATATTAGAAGTTATATTTAACCTTTACAAAAAATCCTCTATCAATATTTAATCCATTTTCCTTTTCTCTGTGGACGTTGTTCAAAAGGTTTCTAATTCTAAAAATACATTCAAGCTTATTTTTATAAAAATTTTTATTAAGTGTTAAATCAACCTCTGTATAATCATCTGATGAGCCAGCAATTTGCTCTATTTTGGGCATATTTGAAACAAATAGGCTACCAGAAAAATAGCTATTTTTAAAAATCAACCCTGAAATAATTCTATATTTTGGCATCATAAAATATTTTGAAAAATGGTTATAATCAGCAACTTTTCCTTTTATTTTAGATTGTTGTAAATAGTATGATGCATAGAGTTTTAAGTATCTTGAAAACTTATATTTAACATCTGTTTCAAAACCATGAACAATTAATCCATAGTTATTTTCTGCTTTAAAAGTAATTGAAGGATTAAATAAATCAGAAAAATCCACATTACCATCAATACTAACCATGTCTTTAAATCTATTGTAATATAATTTGGTATTAAATGTAAAATTTTTATTTGAATAATAAAAAGTTAGATTTGTTGAATAAACTTTAATTGCTTTAAGATTTTTATTTGAAAACATTTCTACATCTTTTACATTTATTGGAACTGCATCACGAGCAACTTTGGGTAAATCCATCTTAAAATTAAAATATTTGTAAAAATCCCCTAATAATTGAACACTCTTTGAATAACTAAAATTTATCCCATATTTTTTATTAGCAGGATGAATATCTCCACTAAAAAAATAGGTAAAAATTTTTCCATAATCTTTTGGCTTATCATTTTTAATTAAAGCTTTTAAAGTTACATTTTTAGAAAAATCAAATTTATCTTTAACATAGAAAATATAATTTTCAGTTCTGCTTTTATTATACATACCTAAAGAAAGCTTGGAAAATCTACTTTCAAACCCCAATGTAATGTCATTTTTAGCTACATTGATGCTTTTTTTAATATTAAATTTGTAAAAATCTGATTTCCCAATAGAATTTTCAGCACCAACAGGTGAATCAGTTTTTATATAAGCCCTGTTATACGCATAATACAATGAAGCTTCAAAAGATGGATATTTGTAACTAATAAAAAAAGTTTTATTTTTAGCATTTTCTGCTTTTACCTGATATGGGAATGTCATAGGTTTATAAAAAAATTCATACATAAAATCACTTTTAAAAACACCATAAGATTTTGTATAGCTTAGCTTCATATAAATAAGAGAATTTTCTCCAATAAATTTTGTAGCTGTGAGATTAATAAATTTATTTTTATTATCTCTCTTAGTTCTGTTATAATCATCAATTCCTCTTATCTCACCTGTTAATTTAAAATAAGTTTTTGCAATAAACCTGTTAATTGAAAAATTAAACTTTCTCAATGATTCTGAGCCAGCAACTCCTGTAACATAATTGGCTCCAAGTAGCTCAGGAGATTTGGTAACTATATTTATTAATCCTGCTGGTGAATTAAAAGAATCAGAATAAAATGATGGACCTTTCACCACTTCTATTCTGTCTATATCCTCAATGGTTATTGGTAAATTATAAAAATATTGCTTTGTTAAAAATCTATCCTCAACCTCCTGTCCATCAATAAGCACTGTAGGAGAAGCATCCATTAAAGCTGAAAAACCTCTAATACCAATATTCACAGTGGAAGTGTTCGAACGGTACATATTAACACCGGGGAATAGAGAGAAAAGATCTGGGATATTTTCAACTCCAAATAATTTTATATCCTTTGCTGTAAAAACTTCAATGTCAGGATTGTACTCAGTTGTAATATCTTGAGTTAAAGCAGTAGAAGATACTACTTTTGGTAGGTCGTAAAATAAAATATCAGATGCAAATATTTGTGAAGTAAAAAATATTAATATTAAAAATAAATATCTTTTCATTAAATCTCTTTTTGTAATATTAATTATTAATATATCTTGATTTTTAATATTTGTCAATATTTTTTCTGCATCATTAAAAGAAGAAATATAATAGGAAGGAAAAAGAAAAAATTTATAAAGTAACCTGTTTTATCATAAAATGAAAGTTTATTAAACAATTTTACATGGGAAAATAAAACTCCTTTTTTATTGTAATCAAGTTTGGATAAAATTTCCCCTTTGCTGTTAATTATAGCGCTTATACCACTATTGGAACATCTAATAAAATACTTTCCACTTTCAACTGCCCTGAGGATATTTGCAGCAATATGCTGATACAAAGCAAAGCTGTTTCCAAACCATGCTTCATTACTAATATTAACAATAATATTTCCTCCAAGTTTGTTCATTTTTAAAATTTGCCATGGAAAAATACCTTCAAAGCAAATTAAAGGTATTATTTTAAAATCTTTATATTTTACTATTTTTAATTTTTCACCAGGAGAAAAATCCACACCTGGAACTATTTTATTCACAAAAAAGAGCAATTTCTTCAATGGAGTGTATTCACCAAAAGGCACAAGATGAACTTTATCATATTTTAGAAACTTTTTATCATTAATAAATAAATATAAGCTGTTATAAATTTTGTATTTTTTATTATCAAAAAACTTTATTGATGGCATCCCTATAATTACAGGCTTTTTTATTTTGCATAAAAAATTAAATAACTTTTCTTTAAGAGCTTTATCTTCATTTAAAAATTTAATATAGATTGACTCTGGCCAGATTATTAAATCAGTTTTAGTGCTTAAATTTTTCTCTGTTAATTTAATATAAATATCTATAATTTTTCCTGCATTTTTTTCATTAAATTTCATTTTTTCTGGAATATTACCCTGGACTAAAAGAATATTTTTACCAATTCCCCTATTGGTGTTAATTTTAAAAATATAAATATTAGCAATAAAAAATAGTATGAATATTAGCACTGCAGTTAGAATATTTTTAAAATTTTTAAAAATTAAAAAATCAAAAATTAGAATGTTTATTAAAAAAATTATAAAAGTAATAGAATATGAGCCAGTAAAAGAAGCTATTTGAATAAGTTCAGGATTTTGAGCAAGATTATAACTTAAATCACCCCATGGAAACCCTGTAAATATAACACCTTTGACTATTTCAAGAGATGTGAAAATAGAAGCTGCAATAACATAATTTTTAAATTTTAAAACTTTTACAAAAAAATATGCAAATATCAGTAGAAATATGGTAAGAGCAAAAGCCATTAAAAGTAAAACAATATAGGAAAAAATAGCCGGGACATCAGTATATTGAAAAGGGTAAATCAGCCATCTAAAATAGATAAGATTATATAGCAAGCCAAATAGCAGTGCAATTTGCCACCATTTTTCTCTGTAAATATATAATGCATAAAAAAAAGGAACATAGAGAATAAAAGATAAAAAGTAGAGCGAATGTATAGGTGAGGTTATTTCACCCAATCCTGTAAATAAAATTAAAAGAATAAATAATTTTACTTTTTTCATAAAATATAAAATGCCTTCCTATAAAAGGAAGGCACTATATAAAAAGAAAGTCTAATGGTCGCAAACATTTGAGCCTAATTGCAAAGTGCCTTTTACCATTTCTTCTATAAGCTCTTCTGGCTTTTTAGCTGGTGCTCCAACAAGCACCTTTATCCCGTATTCATTAAAAAATTGCTGTGCCCTTGAACCCATTCCACCAGCAATAATAATATTTACATTTAGACTATTTAACCACTTTGGTATAACTCCTGGTTCATGAGGTGGTGGTGTTACATACTCTTTATTGATAATTTTGCCATTTTCAAGTTCATACAAACCAAACTCCTCTGCATGGCCAAAGTGCATACAGAGTAACCCATTTGCAAGTGGAACAGCTACTTTCATTTTATTACCTCCATTTGAATTGCACTTTGCAGCACATGTTGAACAGGGATTCTCATGTTGCTCAACAGTTGAAGATGTGGTACTGCTATTCTCTTTTTCCATAATCTTAGTTGCAATTTCTTTATAAACCTTTGCACCTTCACTTTCTGGATACTTTTCAACAAAAAATTTGCCTGAGTCGCCACTTTCAACCATTTCAATTTCAAAAGGAACTTTTCCTAAAATATCCACACCAAAATCTTTTGCAGCTTTCTCAGCACCACCAGATTTAAAAATATAGGTTATTTCACCACACTTTGGGCATTTAAAACCTGACATATTTTCTACAATCCCAACAACCGGTACTTTTAACATCTTTGAGAAATTAATGGTCTTTCTTGCATCAAGAAATGCAACTTCCTGTGGAGTTGAAACAATTATAGAGCCATCAACCTGTCCTATTAACTGAACTGCACTTAATGGTTCATCTCCTGTACCAGGAGGACAATCAATAATGAGATAATCAAGTTCCGGCCACTCAATATCATTTAAAAACTGTTTAATTGCTGTCATTTTCAAAGGACCTCTCCAAACCACAGGAGTATCATCTGATTCAAGAAGCGCTGCAATTGTTAAAACATAAAAATTATCTTTGATTTTCAAAGGCACTGGATTGCCATTTTTATTCATTTCCAACCGTTTACCAGAAATACCTGTCATTTTGGCAATTGATGGACCATGAATATCTACATCTAAAATGCCCACCTTTTTACCAAGCAAATTTAAAGTTGCTGCAAGGTTAACACTAACTGTGCTTTTACCAACTCCACCTTTACCACTTAAAACAATATATTTTCTTTTGATTCTTGCAAGATTTTCCTTCATTCTCTCTGTATTTTCCTGCTGTTGATTCATTCTTTATCCTCCTGATTTTTCTTAAACCCTGCTCTAATATTATAAAATTTTAAACATTACAAGGATTTTATTTTACCAGTGTCCAGGTTTTGTAGCACCTGATGCTTCCTGTAATTTACCATCTTTATAAGCTTGAATTGCTTCGTCAACTGTCATATTAGATGCACCTGTAAAAATCTTTACATTTGAACTTTTAAGTAAATTAAAGGCTTTTGGTCCAACATTACCTGTGATTAAAACTTCTATATTTTCTTTTAACACATTTTGAGATGCCTGAATACCAGCTCCCTGTGGTGCATTGAGATTCTGGGTATTATCAATAAATCTCTTCTCTCCTGTTTCATCATTGTAAATTAAAAAATATGCGCATCTACCAAATCTTGGGTCAACTTTGGCATTTTCAGATTTTTCTGTAACTGTTAATGCTATTTTCATTTCTGCCTCCTTCTATTTTTTGATTTCATTTAAAATTTTTTCCCAGATATTTTTAAAAATTTTTTTAAAACCTTCATCTATTTCAACAATTGATTTTTTCTCTGTTAATGCACTATAAAAATTTTTATTGTATGAAATTTCTCCTAAAATTGGAATATTGCTTTCACTGCAAAATTTTTCTATTTCTTTTTTTATTTCTATGTTGATAGTTGCCTTATTTATAATGCAACCACTTTTAACTTTAAAATGGTTTACTATTTCAACAACTCTTTTTAGGTCACTTAACCCTGAAAGAGTGGGCTCAGTTACAAGAACTGCATAATTAATACCTGTAATTGAAGCAATTACAGGGCAGCCTATTCCTGGTGGTCCATCAATCAGTATGAAATCAGATTTCTTACTTTGAGCAACCTTTTTTGCTTCTGTTCTAACAGTTGAAACAAGCTTTCCAGAATTATCTGCACCTGAAAATAATCGTGCATGAACAAGTGTTTTTCCTGTTCTTGTATTTGAAATAAAATACTCCCCGCAATGCATATCACTTACTTTTATTGCATTTTCAGGGCAAACATTGTAACATAGCAAACAATGTTCACACTCTAATTGGTCAATAGATGCAATGTTATTAATAACCTTTATTGCACTGTAATGGCAGTTTTCTTCACAGATTCCACAACCAGAGCATTTATCTGAAATTACTTCACACTCTTTTCCTGAAAAAAAATCAAATTTTTGACTATAATCTGGGTGGAGTAAAATATGCATATCAGCTGCATCAACATCACAATCAACAATAATATCATTTCTATTTATAAAAAAACTGAGAGCTGTTGCAACTGAAGTTTTACCTGCGCCGCCTTTTCCGCTAATTACCAGTATCTCTTTCATAATTTTTCTCCCACAATATTTTTAATTTTCTCAAAAGCTGATAAAAAGTATTCTTTATATTCAGCATTTAGATTAACAACTGCTTCTCCTTTTGAATAACTGTGAGCAATTTCCTCTTTATGTGGAATTTCAGTTAAAATGGGAATATTATTTTTTATGCAAAATTCTTTAAGCTCGCTGTTACCAATGTTGCATCTGTTAATTACAGCTCCAAATTTCAATTTTAGATTTTTAAGCACCTCATAAGTAATAATAAAATCATTTACTCCAAAAGGTGTGGGCTCACCAACAACAACTATAAAATCATTCCCTTTCATAGCAGCAATTGTAGGGCATGTTGTCCCTGGTGGTGAATCAAATATTATAACATCATAATCATTATACTCATTAATAGCCATCTCTTTGGTTTGTTTTATTAATGGCACAGCAATTGGCTCTTTTGGTTTTAAACGGCCTTCCATAAATCCTCTATTATTATTTGAAATAGTGCCTATCTCTTTTTTCCCATATTTTAAAGCATTTTCAGGGCACAATTTAATACATGCAGTACAACCTTTGCAGATTTCAGGGAAAAGAATCCACTTCTCAGGAGTTACAAAAATTGCATTAAAAACACAATACTCAGAGCATTTTCCACACAAAGTGCATTTTTCAACATCTACCTCAGGGATTAAATTATATGCATTATTCTTTGTAAAACTATTATCATTTATAAAATGTCCTGAATTAGGCTCTTCAACATCTATATCAACAAGACATGTTTTATATTTATCTTTAAGGGAAAAGTATAGATTTGTAGAGAAAAAAGTTTTACCAGTGCCACCTTTGCCACTTGCAACAGCTATTTTAAGTTGTGCCATAAGTTCCTCCATTTTTATATTGGGCAGGTTTTAACCTGCCCTTAGCTTATTCATTTCCGCTAATCTCTTTTTCAAGAGCTGCAATATCTTGTTCCAAAAGCTCTTTCTCCCTTTTCAACATTTCAAGTTCATCTTCAGGAGAGTAATTTAGTGGTGCAGCACCCCAAAACCTTCTTCCAAAGCCTCTTCCCATTCCAAATCCTCTACCTCTTCTAATTCCTCTACCATAACCTCTTCCACAAAATCCAAAACCACCACCTGTCATTGGTCCCTGACCAAGTGGTCCTGTGCCATCAAATCCTGGCATAATAATCACCTCCTTTTATTTTTATTTTACCAAAATCTTCTACCAAACCTAAAACCTCTTCCAAACCATCTCCTGCCATTCATAAACCCTCTTCTCATTCCAAAACCAAATCCTCTAAAACCCCAGAAATTTCTAACAGGAGAAGGATAATTAACATTACAATAACCCATACCTCTACCTGTCATTGGTCCCTGACCAAGTGGCCCTGTTCCATCAAATCTTGGCATTTTAACCCCTCCTTTCTAAAAAATTATCCCCAGCCAAATCTCTTTCTGCAGCATTTACCATGTCCAAAATGTTCAGCCATATTTTTGAGGTTTATACTACCGCATGATGGGCATTTTGCTGGGGCATTTCTATGTATTTCAACCTTGATAATATGTCCGCACTTTAAACATCTAAAAATATTGTTTTTAAAATGTATATTACCACCTTCAATAACAAGTTCCTTACAATTTATAATGGCATCTGCAACTTTTCTTCTTGCTGATTCAATTAATCTTGTAAAAGTAGGTCTTGAAATACCCATCTTTTTAGCAGCTCTCTCCTGCTCATCACCAAAAAGGTCTGCAAGTCTTATTGCTTCATATTCGTCAATAGAAAGCTCAACCCTCTCAAGATTAATTGCAGGAATACCAGCTGGCTTAAAAATCAATACTTTTGGTGGTGCATTAACTATTCTCTCTTTTTTGGGTCTCATTACCACTCCTTTTAAACATATGTTCAAAACTAATATAATAAACATATGTTCATTTGTCAAGTTTTTATTGAAAAAAAATTGAAAATATTTTATAAGGTCTTTACACAGTATCTTTAGTGATATGCTAAAATTTTTATTTGATAATAATAAGTTATGGATTCTTAAGTCTCTACGCTCCTTCAGGATGACCTTGAAAAATCATTCTGAGCAAAGCGAAGAATCCATTATAAATAGTTACTTTTATTTACTTATCTATTGGATTAATTTTTACCATTTTTTACTGTGCAAAGGTCTTTTTATATTTTTTCAATAATTTTATTTAAATTAAAATCAAAACAGGGAGTTAACTATGTTAAGAGGAGATTTAAATGTTCTTGGTATTGGGAGTATGCCATTTACTGATATTAATTTTAGTTTATCAACTATTTTTGAAAATTACAAAGATTATCCATATTGGCCTCAACTTCCAAATATTAACAATTATGAAAATATGTATATTCAATATGCAGAAGGCATGCCTGCAATTAAAATAGATATTCAAAAAGCTTCTATATTTGTTAGCAGAAAAGAACTTGATAATAGTAAAAGAGAAGAATTTTACAACAATATTATAGAAAATAACATTGATTATTTTAAAATAAGTGAAACTTTCAGCAAAGGTATTTATGAGCTTTATAAATATATTGAAAATAATCAGATTACCTATGAAATGTTGAAAGGCCATGTTACTGGACCTGTAAGTTTTGGACTAACTGTGACTGATGAAAATAAAAGAAGCATTATTTATGATGATGAGCTGAGAGATATGGTGGTAAGCCTTATTAATATGAAAGCAAAATGGCAGGAGAAATTTTTTAATGAAAAGATGATTATATTTTTTGATGAGCCATATATGGTGTCTTATGGTTCTGCTTTTTTCAATTTACCAGAGGAGATAATAATTGATATGTTTAATAGAGCTTTTGAAGGTTTAAATGGATACTCTGGTATTCACTGCTGTGGAAACACTGACTGGTCATTAATTTTAAAAACCAATGTGCAAATTATTAACTTTGACGCATATCAATACATGGACAACTTCCTCCTTTACTCAGAAGAACTAAAGGATTTTTTAGAAAAAGGTGGATTTTTAGCCTGGGGACTTGTGCCAACAAATGAAGATATAAATAAAATATCTGTAGAGCAACTTGAAGCTATTTTTAAAAAAGCAATTGAATCTCTAACCTTGGCTGGAGTGGAAAAAGAGCTAATTTTCAAACAGTCATTTATTACTCCAAGCTGTGGAACTGGTTCCATGAAAATAGAGGATGCAATTAAAGTTTTTTCAACAAATAAATTATTGTCAGAGCATTTAAAGGAGAAATATATTTAAAAAACTGTTTGACTTTTATGATATAAATTGCTATTATAATTAAAATGAAAAAAATAACCTGCTTTATAGCGATTATCTGTGTTTCATTTACTTTATATACAGGTCATATATTAGCTAACAACCATTATTGTGTTCAAATTGCTGCTTATCCAAAAAATGAAATCAACTTAATCTGGAATAATAGGAAACTGTCTTCATTTGTTACATCAAGGAATGATTGTATTATTGAGCCAAGAGCCAATGGGAAATTTTATGGAATTTGCTGTGGAGATTATTCAAGTTTTTCACAGGCTTGTAGAAATGTAACCTATTTTAAGCCAGAATTTCCAAAAGCTTTTGCAAGAAAATATCATATTGAGCAATCTCAAAAAATTTTACCTAATCATACTTTTAAAAAATTAGAAAATATAGAGCAAAATCAACCTGAAATAGAGAAGGTTTCACAACCACATTTCTCCTCAGTTAGCAGCAATCAGGTTCCAAAGCATATAAAAAAAGCAGAAGAGGCTCCACCATCAGTTGAGGTTATTAGAAAACCTGCACCACAAATTAAAGTAGCAAAAGTGGAAAATAATAAAAACATAGAAACTATTCCAGAAAAGCAACATAGAAATAAAAAAACTATCAATAAAAATTCAATTCCATTAAGTGCTAAACTACTTCAAGAAAGTATGAACAAATTTGACACAGAAATCACACGAAATATAGTTAATAACAAGTCCAACTCTGAATATGAGATATTTTCTTTAAAAAGGTATTTTGCTCTTTTAGAAAAAAGTGATCTTGATTTTAAATCAAGCAAGTATGATTCGAAACTTTATTTGATAAATTCCTTAATAGAATCAGACAGGTACAATCCAAGTCTCTCATTTCAGGCAGGTACCACTGTTAGAAAAACATACAATGTAGGTAATGCCACAAATTATGCATCATTAGATGCAACAGCAGGGCTTTATTTTAACTGGCATATTTATGATGCACAGAAAAGATTTTACAATAATGAAAGAAAAATAATTTTTAAAAGATTAAGTGAGCTTAACCTTTTAAGTGCAAGAGATAAATTGTTAATAAATGGTTCTATGATTTATCTTAATTTATGGTATTTGCAAAAAATAATAGATAAATACAACTTTCTTTTAACTCAGCAGGAGAAATTGGTTGACCTTGCAAGAATCAAATCTGAAACTGGAGATGCAACTTCAATTTATGAAACAATAGACACACAAAATGATTATTATAACCTTGAAATAGCTGTAAGTGATATTAGAGAGCAATTTTTACAGCAAGAATACCTTTTTAGACAGAGTATTAACCTTGATTCACCAAAAACTGTTTATCTGTATGATCCTGTTTATAAAGAGATTAGAGAGCCTGTTCAGGCTTTACAAAAAGAGGCAATTGGCCAGAACAAAGAATTGGCAAAATTGCAAGAAGAATATAAATTATCCAAAAGCGACCTTGCACTTGCTGCTGCTGAAAAAGGATGGAATTTTGACTTTTTTTCATATGGAGGCTATGGTTACTCAACTGAGTTGGAAGGGACAAAAAACTCAGGAAAAGGTTTTGAATGGCAGGTGGGGTTCAGAGCAACATATCCACTTTATAATAGAAATGATACCAATCTTAAAATCAGCCAGAAAAAGTTTCAGGTTACAAAAGCTGCTTTAAGGGTTGCAAGCAAAATCAAGACACTTGCACTTACAATTAATAAACTTTACACATCTTATAAAAAACTTCAATTAAAATTAGATATATACAATATGCAGAACAAAATTTTAAAGAAAAGGTTAGATATCAGTTATGCACGATATTTAAAAGGAGAAGGGACATATAAGCAATATTCAGATTCATTAAAAGTATATACAGATTCATTAAGGGCAAAGTTTTTAAATGACAGTTTTTTACATGCAACTGCCATTCAACTATATATTTTGTCTGGTAAAAACATTTATTAATGTTGATAGTTGACTTTAGTGAATTTACTAATGTATTCAAAATAACAAATTTTAACTTTTACAAACTCCTCTTAATTTCTTTTTTTGTTTTTGTTATCTTGCCAAAGTATATTTTCCCGCAGGACCATATTAAAGATCCCCTTGATAAACTTATGTATAATATTATTTATATGGTTGCTACCATTCTTGCAGTTCTTCCTTTCCTTGTATTTTTTAAAATATATTCCATTGTTACTTTAATTTTAGCTTTTATTCTAATTAAAGCAGCTCTTATTTATATTTTTTATAAAAAAAATTTTTTTAAAATGGTTAGAGAGGCATATCCACCTTTCTTTTTTAAAATTTTAAGAAAATTAGATGACTTCTATTTATACTTCTCACAGAAAAAATATTTGAAAATCAAAAAAATAAAGAATTTAAATATAAATTATTTTAAATTTTTTAGAAATACCTTTATTTTTCTATTTTTTGTTTATGCAATATATGATATTAATCTTATTAATTTTTTTAGCCTTAGCAATAAAGCTCCAGATGTTTCTCAATTTATTGAATGGGTTGCAAATCTTCAAAAAAATATTCTTTATGCTGACCATAAAACAGGTGGGGCAGATTTTTATGGTCAGGCAATTTTTGTATTTTTTTTACAAATTATCAGCCATATTGATTCAGTTATACTTTTTTCAGTTTATCCAAGTTTGCTTTTGATATTTATTTTGCTTGGAATATATTATGTGATTTATAAAACCACTGATTCACATTTCAGTGCAACTTTTGCAATATCTGTGTATATTCTTTACTGTCTTTCTCCAATTTCAAAATATCTTACCGGACATGTGTTAGCCACAGAAAACCCACCTATTTTACATATTTTTAACTTTAAAATATATTTTGCAACATTTGGTAATTTATCACCTGAATTAAAAAAGGAATTAATTGATATAAACTCTTCTCCATGGGCAAGGTTAAATGCAGGATTAGCATATGAGTTTTCATCTTCATTCTTTTTTTTAAATATTTTTTTCCTTATACAATGTTTTTTTAAAAAAAAATTAAAATACTTTATTTTATATGCATGTACTCTTTTCTGCATTTTTACATTTCATGGTGGTGGAGCAATTTTACTCGTTATATCAAGTTTCTTAGTTTTTCTTAATGCCATTATATTTGGTAAAATTAATTTTAAAGTTTTAAAAAGAGGAAGCCTGGCAATTCTTATTCCTGCAATATTTGGCAATATGTGGTTATTTTCATGGTTAAAATATGGTATTCCCCAAGATTTTGGTAACGCAGCTCCAATACTTGACAAAATATTCCACACAGCAAATCAGAAGAAACAGCTTCTTGAAGCTGGTAAGGAGATTACAACTTTCATAGTCTACTATAAAGTCCAGCTATTTATATTCTTTCTTTTCTTGATTTTCTACTTTTTATCCATAATTTTTTTTAAAAAGAAAAGATTTATAATTTCATCACTTTCAATTGCCACTATAGGTATTCTCCTGATTTTTAACTTTGCAAACCTTGGCTTTCCAAGAGTTGTATCTCAGGTAAGATGTGCTGATTATTTATTCCTTGCTACTGCAATTAACAGTGGTTTATATTTTCATACATTTGAAAGAGTAATAAAATTTATCTTTAAAAAATTTGCAGAATGGATTAACATGTTTATAGTAACAATATTTATTGCATGTTCATTGATTCTTGTTCCAACATATAATTCCACAGATCTTTTTTTTAAATATGTTAATAATATTCAATACAATTCAATTGCCCTTGCATTAAGTAAAATAAAAACTTTCAGAGAAGGTTACACTTTTACTGTTGTTGGGTTTGTGCAATCTTTTTCAAAAGTTATTGATAAAGGATACCATATTAATATTGGTACTTTTTTGCAAAAATACAACCCTTATGCACCATATCTACCAATAGATACAAAGTATATTTTTATAATTGTTGAAAATATTCCAAATACAAATTTTCAAGGGCTAAATGAATGGTATTACAGATGGAGAAAAGATCTTATGGAAAATTTAAAAGCTTGGATAAATATATATTCTCAATATCACAATAACATAAAAATATATTTTTCCTCTGAACTGGCAACTATTTATGAAATTGATAACAGAGAGTATGTGAAAATGATGGATAGGAAACAATATCTTGAAAAGCTAAAAAAATTTAAAAACAGGAGATAATATGTGTGGAATTTTTGGTTTTATTCACCATTTAAACAAGTTGCCATTTGAATATAATCATCTGAGAAATAATTTAAAAAAATTATTTCTTATGTCAGAAACAAGAGGAAAAGAAGCAGCAGGATTAGCCATTGTTTCTGAAAATGTAATTGATATATATAAAGATTCTTTACCAGCTCATAAAATGATAAAAACAAAAGATTATTTAGAATATTTAATGAGAAATTATAATAGAATTAAGAATAAAGATTACTTTGCTGTAATTGGCCATACTCGTTTAGTTACCAATGGATTACAGGCAATTGATGTTAATAACCAACCTTTTAAACGAGATGGAATAGTTGTTGTACATAATGGCATTATTACAAATGAGCATGAGTTGTGGGAAAAACATCAATCAATTAAAAGGGTATCTGAACTTGATTCTGAGCTTTTTCCTGTTTTAATAAAGATATTTTTAAATAAAGGTGATAATTTAATAGATGCTATTAGAAAAACTTTTAATGAAATTGAAGGTGAAGCATCTGTTGCAATTCTTTTTGAAAATTACAATATATTGATTCTTGCTACAAATGTTGGCTCACTATACTTTATTAAGCAGGATTCAGATTTTCTATTTGTTTCTGAAGAATACATTGCAAAGCAAGCATTGGCAGGCAGGAATAAATTAAAAGGGATTAAAAGTGAGAGTGAAATATATCATATAAATGCAGGTGAAATAGTAAGTGTTGATTTAGGCACCTTAAACTATAAAAAATTTTTTATTAAAAATAAAAATAAACAAATTATAGTAACCTCTAATTTAATAAAGAATAGAAAAATAGAAGATAAATATGACAAAATAGAAGAACGAAGAAATAAATTAAAAAGATGCTCAAAATGTATTTTACCAGAGACCATGCCATTTATTCATTATGATGAAGATGGAGTATGCAATTATTGTAAAAATTTTTCAAAGCCAAAAATAAAAGGTAAGGAGAAGTTAGAAGAAATTTTATCTCAACATAGAAAAGAGAATGGAAGACCAGATTGTATTGTTGCATTTAGTGGTGGAAGAGATAGCTCATTTGCATTGCATTATATAAAAAGAGAACTTCAAATGCACCCCATTGCCTACACTTATGATTGGGGAATGGTTAATAATCTTGCAAGAAGAAATCAAGCCAGACTTACCGGGAAATTGGGAATTGAGCATATATGGGTATCAGCAGATATTAAATGGAAAAGAAGAAATATTGCCAAAAATGTAAAAGCCTGGTTAAAACGGCCTCGACTTGGTATGATACCAATATTTATCGCTGGAGATAAGCAATTTTTCTATTTTGCCAATCAATTAATGAAGCACACAGGAATAGAGCTAATGTTTTTTTCTCAAAATCCCCTTGAAAAGACTGAGTTTAAAACAGGCTTTGCAAATGTGCCTCCAGAAAAAAGAAAAGATAGTAAATATTATAAAATAGACCTATTTAAAAGGGTAAAATTAGCGTTCTATTATGGAAAAGAATTTTTATTAAATCCATCTTATCTGAATCTTTCTATTTTTGACACTATTTTCGGGTACTTCAGCTACTACTTTATAAAACAAGATTATCTATTTTTATACGATTACATTCCATGGGATGAAAATGAAATAAACACCACATTAATAAAGGAGTATAATTGGGAAGTTGCTCCTGATACCACATCCACATGGAGGATAGGAGATGGGACAGCTGCTTTCTACAATTACATTTACTATACTGTTGCAGGATTTACAGAGAATGACACTTTAAGAAGCAATCAGATTAGAATGGGGCAGATTACACGTGAAGAAGCTCTAAAAAAGGTTAAAAGTGAAAATAGACCCAGATGGGACTCAATAAGAGAATATTTACAATTGATTAATCTTGATTTTGACGAAGTTATTAAAGTTATAGATAAAATGCCAAAACTTTATTAATTTAACGGATATTCTTATGGATACTAAGAAATTAGATTTAAATGTATTTTTCACTATTTTAAGTTTTATTACATTAGGTCTTTGTGGTATTTTAATAAATACTTTTATAATAAAAAAATATGATGCTCAATTTTTAGGGAAATTCAATTTACTGCTTTCATTCCTGATTATTATTTCTCAATTTTCTACAGCAGGAGTTCATCTCTCTGTGTTAAAATATAACACCCACTTTCATTCTAATAAAAAACTTGCTTCAAATGTTGTAACTTCTGCTATGTTAATAGTTATAGTAATTTCACTGATTATTATCTCTCTACTTTATACTTTTTCAAATCATATATTAAATCAATTTAATATTAGAGATTTCACCTATCCATTTTTGAGCATGTTGCCAGCTATTTTATTCTTTTCTTTAAACAAAGTGTTATTAATGGGATTAATTGGGCTAAATAATATAAGGGGATATTCCTTTTTTAATGGAATTAGATATATATTCTTACTTTTTTATTTAATAATATTTTATTTTGTTTCTATTCCAGATAAGCTTTTAGGATTGATATTTAGCTGTTCTGAATTTACAATATTTTTAATATTGGTTGTGTATTTCTTCTACTATGTAAATAGATTTCAAATGCCTGATATAGAATGGATAAAAACCCATCTTTCTTTTGGATTTAGAGGATTGTGGGGTGGTGCATTAATGGAAACAAACACTAAAATTGATATTCTAATGATAGGTTACTTTTTAAGTGAAAAATCTATTGGGATTTATAGTTTTGCCTCTATGATTGCAGATGGCTTCTCAATGTTGTACTATGTTCTAAGAAAAAATATTGAGCCTATTATTGGAAATGCTTTTTTCAAAAAGGAACCTGAAATAATAGTAAAAACTATCAGGCAATTCAGGAAGAGATATGTTCCATTTATAATTACAGCAGGAATCACCATTGTTTCCATTTACCCATTTGTTTTTGGGAAAATTCTTCATATTGACAGGGAGATTGTATTTAAAAGCTGGCATGTTATTTTAATATTAATTGGTTTTAATATCTGTACATCTTTTATTCAACCATTTATCGGCTTTGTTAATCTTGCTGGAAAGCCAGAGTATTTTTCTATGACCATTTTAATTAGCATAAGTTTAAATATTACTTTAAATTCAATTTTAATACCTCATTTTAATTTAATAGGTGCTGCAATTGCAACAGGAATTGTATTTACATTTCAAAATGTAATGCTCTATTTTTTAGGGAAAAAATTTATCTTTTCCTGATTAAAAAGGAGAACTATTATGAAAAAAAAAGAAAATCTTACTGATATTGAAGTAACTCAAAAAAGTTATTATAACAACATAGCTGAATTGTATGACAAACATTATGCAAGTCCATATGCTCTTGAGTATAGACACTGGGTTTATGATATGGTTTTTAACAACATGGAATTAAAAGGTAAATTAGCACTTGATGCAATGTGTGGAGGTGGAGAAGCAACAACCTACTTATTAAAAAGAGGAGCTAAAGTAGTTGGACTTGATATATCAGAAGAGTGTTGTAAAATTTACCAGCAAAAGTTTCCTCAAAATAAAGTTATCTGTGCCTCAATATTAAATACAGATTTTAAAGATAACTATTTTGACATAATTATTACAGATTCTCTGCATCATCTACATCCAAATGTAGAAAAAGGATTAATTGAAATTCATAGAATTTTAAAACCAGATGGTTATTTCTGTTGCTGGGAACCAAATTATAAATCGTTATTTGATCTTTTAAGAAGGCTCTGGTACAAAACTGACCCTAAATTCTTTGAGCAAAATGAGCAATCTATTGATATTTCATTATTTAAGAGAAAGTTTAACAATAAATTTGAAATTATAAAAACAGTGTATGGTGGTAACATTGCATATCTTCTTGTAAACTCTTCAATGATATTTAGAATACCTTTAAATATTGTAAAATATTATTATAAACCTCTGATTTTTATAGAAAAAATTTTAACAAATATACAGCCTGCTATATTTTCACTTTTTGTGCTATGTTTGTTAAAAAAGATAGATTAACTGAGATAGTGGAATTTCAATGAAAATATTTATTATTACACAGAGTGTGCCAATATATATTCCTGAATTTTTAGATAATTTTATTGAAATTTTAAATGAATCATCTTTTATTATTGCTGGAATAATATGCCTTTCACCATTTCATAAAAAAAACTTTATTAAAGAGCTTAAAAATAGGTTTAACTATTATGGTTTAATTGCTTTTATTAAAATGGTAATATATATTCTATTTAATAAGTTCATGTCAATATTATGGATATTCTTTCCAAAAATGAAATGCTATTCAGTGGAAAATGTAATTAATAAATATAATATAAAAAAGGTAAATTTTAAATCTATTAATTCTAAAAATTTTGTAGAATATATTAAATCAAATAAAATTGATATTATCCTATCTATTGCTTCTCCAGAAATATTTAAAAAAGAAATTCTATCTGCTCCTAAAATCGGATGCATAAATTATCATTCTGGACTTCTCCCTGAATATAGAGGCAGGCAGCCTCTTTTCTGGGCAATGTTAAATGATGAAAAGGAATTTGGAATAACAATTCATGAAATGGATGAGAAACTTGATAATGGTCCAATTATTGTGCAAAAAAAGTTTCCAATAAATAGCAAGGACTCTCTACACTCTTTATATAAAAAAAGCATTAAAATTGGCCCCAAGCTACTTTTAGATGCAATTAACAGAATAGCAAATAATAACTGCGAGAGAATTGAAAATAATATAAAGCTTGCAAAATATTATTCTTTTCCAACTAAAAAAGATGCTAAATTGTTCCGAAAAAAGGGGAAAAAATTTATTTAGGAGGATATTTTGAAAAATATAATTTTATTAAATCCACCTCATGAAAGACTTGTTATACGAGGAAATTATTGTAGCAATGAAAGCAAAGCCAATTACTATATTCCTGCACTTGATCTTGTTATGCAAAGTGCTATTCTATCCCCAAAATATAATATTTTTTTAATTGATTCTGTTGTGGAGAAGTTATCTGATTCTGAAACAATCAGAAGGATAAAAGAAATTAACCCTTATGCAATTATTTTTGTAACAGGTGGAATATCTGAAAATAGAGATGAAAAATTTCTGTTAAAACTTAAGGAAGAAATCCCTGATGTTAAACTAATAGGGAGTGGAGATATATTACTTTTTGAGTATAAAACTTATATAAAAAAATGGAGTTTTTTAGATGCAATTTTAATGGATCAAACAACCTTTGATATTTTAGATTACCTTGAAAATAATTTTGATTCTATTGACGCACTTGTTTACAGGGAGAATGGGGAAATAATATATCCAAATTTGCCTGATAAAAAGGTGAAAATTTATGGAGATATTAAAAATCAAAAAAATATGAAAATAGGTATTCCAAGACACGATCTTTTTACAAAGTTAAATTATAGAATACCACATGGAATGTTTAAAAAGTTTGCTTTAACCATTATTACCTATGGATGCCCATATACTTGTGATTTCTGTCCACAACAAAGGATTCTGTTTAAATATAGGGATATAGATGAAGTAATAGAAGAGATGGAATATATAAAATCTCTTGGAATAAAAGAGGTAAAGTTCTTTGACCAAACTTTTGGTGCAAGGCGAGAGGATACAATCAGGTTTTGTGAAGAAATGATTAAAAGGAATTTGAATCTTAGATGGATATGTATGTCAAGAGTTGATGTTACTGATGACAATTTGTTGACACTAATGAGAAAAGCAGGTTGCCACACAATACAGTATGGTGTTGAGAGCGGTAGTGATACAATTTTAGAAAAGAGCCACAAAGGTTTAACAACTGATAAATATTATAAAGTTTTTAAAAAATGCAAAGAGCTTGGAATAAAAACTTTAGGCCATTTTATTATTGGATTACCAGGAGAGACTGATGCTACTGTAAAAGCTACTGTTGAATATGCAATAAAACTTGATTGTGATTATGCATCATTTAACATTGCAGAAGCTCCTCTTGGCACAAAGCTCAGAGAAGAAGCAATTAAAAATGGCTTAATAGATGAATCAAAGCAGGCATCTTTTCTTGCATTTCAAGCTTATGTTCCAGAAGGGTTAAACTTTGAGCAACTAATAGAGTGGAGAGACTATGCTGTAAAAAAATTCTATTTAAGGCCACAATATATTTTAAAAAAACTATTATCAATTAGAACCTTGCATGAATTAATAAATAATATTAAAGAAGGATTAGCTTTAATTTCAAGTGTTTTTGGTAAATTTAGCTATAAGAAAAGGATAAATAAAGTTTGAGGCAAACTTTTTGCATATACAGCTATACTTAACTAAAAATTTAAGGGGTTATATTTGGAGAGGTTAAAGGTAGCATTTACAGGAGAAGGAACTTATCCCTATGTTACTGGTGGGGTTTCTACCTGGGCTGATATTTTAATAAATAAAATGAAAGAGGTAGATTTTATTCTTATTCCAATTCTCATGACTCCTTATATAAAAATCAAATATCAATTACCTGCAAATGTTATAAGGATGATAAAAATTCCATTATGGGGTTCTGAAGAGCCATCTGAGTTTGTACATAGTGATAAATTTTCACAAATCTACATTAGAAAATTAAAAACTATGAGACAAAAAGATGCTGTTAATAATATTGTTGATTTAATTGATGGTATTGTTGATTTTATTTACAACAACAAAAATAACTATCAGGAATTAGGAGAAATAATTTTAAAATTTTACGATTTCTTTCAAGTTTACGATTATCATGAAGCATTTAGAAGTGAAATTGTATGGAAAGCTTATATAAAAAAAATGGAAAAAATATATGAACAGAGAGATATTGAAATACCTTCAATTTACGATATGATAGAAAGTTTAAGGTTTTTATTTAGATTTTTTATAGTTTTACTTGCTCCTGTGCCAGAAGCTAATATTTATCATTCTTCAGCTGCTGCTTTCTGTGGTTTACCGTGCATTGTTGCAAAATTGAAACATAAAAGCAAATTTATTTTAACAGAACATGGGATATATACAAGAGAGCAATATTTATACGCATCCAGAGAAGGCATTCCATATAGAACCAAGGAGTTTTTACTTGGGCTTATTGGTGCAATAGTAAAATTAAACTACTATTTTGCTGATGTTATCTCTCCAGTTTGTAACTACAATAAAAGATGGGAAACAAAATGGGGAGCAACAGAGGATAAAATTCATACTATTTATAATGGTATAGATGTATTAAAATTTAATAAAATAGATGTTGATAAAAATGATCGTCCTACAGTTACCATGGTTGCACGTATAGACCCATTAAAAGATATAGAAACTTTTATTAGAACCTGTGACCTTGTTAGAAAAGAAATTCCAGATGTTCTCTTTAAACTTTATGGTCCTTATGTTGATAAGGAATATTATAAAAAATGCCAAGATTTACATAGCAAACTAAATTTAGGAGATAATTTTATATTTGCCGGCCAAACAGACAGACCCGAATTAGCTTACAATGAAGGGGATGTAGTTGCACTTACAAGTATATCTGAAGCTTTTCCTTTTACCGTAATTGAAGCAATGGCCTGTGAAAAAGTTGTTGTATCTTCTGATGTTGGTGGTACAAAGGAGGTGCTTGAAGGGTTTGGTTTTATTGTAAAACCTAAAGATTATGAAGCATTTGCAAAACATATTATCTGGTCATTAAAAAATCCTGAAGAAACCAGACAAATGGGGATTGCAGCAAGAGAGAGAATTCTTTTAGGTTTTACCCTTGAGGATATGGTGGAAAACTATTCCAATCTTTACTTTACCTCAGCTGATATGGAAAGAGTTTAAAATGGTTTATAGTGAAGAAAAAAAGTTAAAAGAACTTTTATTTAAAATTACTGAAAATAAAGGTAAACCAATTGACCACTACGAAATTACTGCGCTTTTGGAAACAAATGGATTAAGAGATATAGATGCCAAAGAGCAATATAATGAAGAAAACTTATTTGAACTTGCAAAAAAATTACTTAAATATGTAGATGAAAAAGAAGATTATAAAGAGAAAAAAATTGCCCTTCTTGAAGAAATAGAGACAAATGTTTTAAAAAGATACGCCAAAAATTATTTAAGAGGATTGGCTTTTGCTCTACCTATGCTTGTACAAATTATAGCAACACTGCTGTTAGGTTACGCTATCTGGTCAAGTTTAGAATTGACTCTTGAAGATGCAACAGCTATAGCAATAGGTACTTTAATAGCCCTTGTTGTATCAGGTGGTCCAGCACAGGCTATTGGTAGGAAAGGACTTTTTTACCTGAAATTTAAAGAGTATATTCTTGCAAGAAATGTAACAGTTTTAATCTATTCTGTTAGCTTTATTGGCATTTTGATTTTATCATTATTAGCAATAGCTTTTAATTATATTTTTGAAGTATTTCCACCTCATTTCTTCTATTTATCGCTTGTTTTCTTTGTAGAACTTTCAATTTTTTTTCTAACTCTTGCTATATTTTACATGTTTGAGGCTTATGAGATAATAGTATTTGTTACATTTATTGGTATGGTTTTAGTATATATTTTCTATAGGTTAATGAAAATTCCTCTACCTGTTGCACAGGAGTATGGAATATTTTTCCTTGATATTGTTACTATGTTAATTGCTGGAATAAAACTTTACAGATTAAAGCATAAAAATATCCTTGCAGAAGGTGATATTTTGCCAAAGCCATCTGCTCTCTTTTATTCTCTTTATCCATATTTTCTATATGGATTTTTTTACTTTTCTTTTCTGGTATTTGACAGGTTTATTGCATGGAGTGCTGGAGAGCAAACACCATATTTTATATGGTTCATTGTACCATACGAATTGGGACTTGACTGGGCATTAATAGTACTTGTGTTTATGATGGGTGTAACTGAAATTAGTATTTTTGAATTTATGTATGAAATTAATACTCATGTTACACAAATTAGTTATAAAAATGTGGACAAATTTAACAAAATAGTGTATAATCATTATAAAAAATTTAATGCTTTTTATTTCTTATACTCTTTTATAATTTTTGTTTTAACATTTTTAGCTGTGTATATACCAGATAAGCTTTTTAATTTGTATTTTTTAAGGAGTTTCCTTGTACAACCTACCATTACAATTTTTTTACTTGCTGGAGTGGCATACATATTGCTTGTTAATTCTTTGATGAATATTCTGTTTATGTTTGCTCTTTCAAGGCATGAAGTGCCAGTAAGATATATAAGGTATGCTGTTATGGCTGATGTAATTATAGGTATTATTTTAAGTAGAGCTTTTGGTTACCCATTTGCAGTTGTGGGGTTATTAGTTGGTTCAATAATTTTTTGGTACGGAACATTCAATTTTACATCAAAAATGTTTAAAAATTTAGATTATTATTATTATTCTGCATATTAAAGTGGAGAGAGAAATGCAAAAAAAAATCTATTTTTTAGGAATAATTATTTTTATTTTATCAATCTTTGGTTGTTCTGGTAAAGACCAGATGTTAAATAACTTAGATAAATCTCTAATGCAAAGCACTACAGTTAAAATTTATGACATTAACCTTGATAAATTAAGCAGAACTCAAGGTATTTACAAAAGGCTGCATGAATTTCCTTTTATATCAACAGATCCTATGCTTGATTTCAAAGGCAATTTTCCCATTGAATTTTACCAGACCAAAAATTATCATATTAATGCAGCTGATATAAAAGATGTTGATTTCTGGAAATTAAGAGATTATCCATTTATTCTTGATGTTATTTATGTAAAGCCTATCTGGCTTGAAAATTATAAATATGTTAGCAAAGATCTTTTTGAAAATATCTGTTACAGCTATAATATCTCAAAAAGAGAACAAGCAGTATTAAAATGGTGGTTAAAAAATGGTGGTGTTTTATGGGTAGAATCAGGAATTTATGCAACAGGTTTTGAAAAACTTACTAAATATGGTAGGGTTAATTTAAAGTTTATAAAACATAGAATCAATATTCTTACAAACAATTTGCACTTTATAAATTTTCCTGTATCAACAGTAACTTATGTATCAAAGTATATATCAATAAGTGGATACACACCTAAAACAATCTCTTTTAATAATTTAAAAATAACCGATTCTTTTTTTAATGGTTTGGAAAGCCTGAAAGTAATATTAAGATACCCTGTGGAAACTTTTTTTAGTATCCCAGAAGGAGCTGTAATAAAAGATAGGGCTGGTAATCCACTTGTATCTATTATTCCTTATTATGAAGGGAAAATTATATTTTTATTTCCTTTTGAATACGTAGATTCCTATAAAAATGGTGAACTCTTAAGATGGAAACTACTTCAATATATTTACTCAAAGCCACATTATTCACAGCCTGATATAGTTAATACAGATTATAAAGCAAAAGATAATTCCACAGGAGAAAAAATAAAAGACAACAAAACATTAAATGAAATCAAATGATTGCCGATATTTCAGTATTTTCAGAAGTATTAAAAGTTACTCTTCCAAATTTTCTAAAATTGTTAGTAATGACTTTCCTTGTTTTTTACAAACTGCCACAATATATTTTTCCTCAGGATAATATAGAAGATTATCTTGATAAAATAGTATTTAATGTGTTGTATATGTTAATTTCTGTTGTTTTAATAGTGGCTCTACTTCTATTTTTAAGAATTTTTTCCTTTATTACCCTGATTTTATCTTTTTTCTTACTTAAAACTTTTATGGTTTACTATTTTGAAAAGAAAAACTATTTTGTAATTTTACAACGAAAATATCAGGATGGAATGGTAAAAGTCTTCAATTTATTAGAGAATTTTTACAGGTTTCAAAAATTTGGAAAAACGTATAAAGATTATACCAAATTAATTAATATAAAAGCTCTTACCTCTATACAATCTTTGCGAATTTTAATTTCAATACTTATGCTGATTTATATACTTTACAACATGAATGTATTAAATTTTCTTTCCCTAAGCTACAGGTCAACTGATATGCCCTTATATATGGAATGGGTTTCATTAATGAAAAGAAATTATCTATATGCAAACAATCTCACTATTGGTGCTTACTTTTTTGGGCCTCCTATTATTATATTCTTTTTAAATGCCATTACCAATATTGATTTAAACGTATTATTAAATTTATACCCCTCTCTATTTTTCATGTTTCTATTAATAGGTATTTACTACCTTATGTATAAAACTACAAACTCCCACTATAGTGCTCTATTTGCAGTTATAATTTTTGGTTTATACACTTTGTCTCCTCTTTCAACCTATCTCATGGGATTTGTATATAGAACTGATAACCCTCATATTTTAAATTTTCATGGATTAAGTGTTTATTTTGATTTTTATTACTCTTTTCCTAAAAAAGAGTTAATTGATTATTCTTATATACCTTTTATAAGAATTAATTCTGGGCTTCCTTATGAAATGGCATACTCATTTTATCCACTTTACATATACTTTTTCATTATGACATTTGTGAAAAAAAATTTACACATGCTTTTACTATATGCAATTACCTTATGTCTTGTGTTTACATTCCACGGAGGTGCTGCACTATATCTATTTGTAGGAAGTGTTTTGATTTTAATTAATGCATTTATTTTTAGAAAAATTGATTTTAATATTTTTAAAAAAGGTATTATTGCAATTTTAGTAGCAACTTTAGTTGGAAATCTATGGGTTTTGTCAGCTCTAAAATTTGGGATTCCACAAAACTTTGGTATTGCAGCTCCAATGTTGGACAAATTATTTAAAACCAAAAGAGAATTTCAAGAATTGCAACGTGGTGGACTTACCAATATTTTTGAGCTTGTTTTTTATCCAATACAATTAATATTTTATTTTTTACTTGCACTGTTATACCCTTTAACCTTTTTTTACAAAAAAAATAAAAGATTTATTTTATCATCTGTTTCCCTTGCTATTATTTCCATTATTCTAATATATGTACATGAAAACTTGGGATTTCCAAGGTTAGTTGCAAAATCAAGAAGTTGTGAATATCTCCTCCTTGTTTCAGGGATTGGTGCAGGTATCTATTTTAATTTTTTTGAAAAATTTATTAATCTAATTTTAAAAAAATATTCAAATATTTTTCTTATTTTCTTTTTAACCTCTTTTTTTATAACTTCTATTTTTATTGTACCAACATGGAATCAAACAAAAACTTTTTTCTCATCACTTGACAATATTCAATATAATGCAATAGTTCTTGATATTTACAAAATAAAAAAATTAAGACAACCATACAGTTGGACAATTGTGGGATATGTTCAAAGTTATGCAAGGGTTCTTGACAAGGGATTTCATATAAACACACAAACTTTTATTGAAAAATATAATCCTCTTGATAAATATTTAAAAGTTCCTACTGATTGGGTGTATATTATGAAAGAAACATTTCCAAATTCTTACAGGGGCTCTGGTGAATGGTTTTTCAGATGGAAAAGAGATGTGGAACTACAACTTGAATCCTGGCTCAATCTTTATTCTAAAACTCACAACAATATCAGGGTATTTGATGAAAGAGATTTTTTAACAGTTTATGAAATTGACAATAGAGCTTATACCAAATATTTATATGAAAGGAAGTTAAAACGTGATAAACTTAAGTCAAATTAGATACTATTTAAATTATATTTTACCAGATATTATAAAAGAGCGGTTTTATGATTTTATTGATTTTTTATCAAATTCTTTATGGTGGGTTTTTCTATTAATTTCAATAATCTGTATTTTTATTATTATCAAAATTTATAAGCAAATGTATAATCTTTATAAGGAGAGAGAAAAGTTTAACAAGTTTTTGCAAAAAATATCATCAATTGAAAATATTAAAGAATTTGAAAAAAAACTCCTTGAGTTTAGAGAACTATTTAATGCCAAATATATAGCATTCTACTTGTTAAAAGGTGAAACTTTTGTTTTAAAAACACATAACCTGGAATTTAATGAAAAAGATAGGGTTGCTGCTAATATGTACATTGCTAAAACTTTAATTAAAATAAAATCCACTTCAGGGAATTTTATAGTATCAAGTTATATATCTGAAAATAATGACTTTTTGCTGCAGATATATAGAAGAAGCTTCATTAATTTAAAACAGTATAGTGGTTACATAGAAATTGTTTTTTCTTTATACAAAAAGTTATTAACCAATAATGAAGTTAGCTTAAAAATCAAAATGTCAAATATTACAAAAGAGGTTTTGAGCACTGTTAACAAATCTTTCTTCTCTGGAGAGGGTTATCTTAAGTATGTTATCTCTATTGTAAAAAATGCTCTTGGTGCTACTGGTATTAAATTATATGAGAAAAATGAGGAGATTATACACATTGGTGATTGCAGTGAAAATTTAAATAAAAAAAGATTTTTTATTCACAACACTGGATATTTTGCAGATATATACTCAGATAGAAATTTTCAGGTAGATGAATTAAAAAGGGTTGGCTCATTCCTTGACATGTCAGGAAATTTATTGTCAACCTTAAATAGAGATAATAGCACTGCTGATTACTACATTGACTTTTTAATTAATGCAAATGAAATGTATGAAAATCAGAACATTTATTTTGTGAACCATACAAAAAAAGTCACAGAAGTTTCTATGGAAGTTGGGAAAGCTCTATTTTTAGATAGAGAAGAGTTGCACTTTTTAAGGCTTGGTGCTCTTTTGCATGATATAGGTATGATAGGTGATTTAGGTAATTTAATTGATAAAACAGATGATTTATCTAAAGAAGATATGTCGTTAATAAAATTGCACCCTTTAATAGGTGCAACTTTACTTGAGCCTGTGTCAAATATTTATCCTATTTCACCAATAATTAAATTTCACCATGAAAAAGTAGATGGCTCCGGGTATCCTTTTGGTATTGCTGGAAATGAAATACCTCAGCTTGCTCAAATTGTGGCACTTTCTGAATTTTTTGTTGGTTTAATCAGTGATAGATCATACAAAAAAGGTTTATCATTTGAAAGTGCAAAGGATATTATAGAAAAGTCAGGGAATAAATTAGTTGATCAGGTAATTATTGATGCTTTTTTTGATTCTATGGGAAGTATTGAGCAAAAATTTTTAAAAATTGATTTAGAATTAAAAAACCAGAATAAAAATAATCAAACAAAGGAATTGAAAAATGCCCCTTAATCTTCCCTTTAGTGTAGTTATACCAGTTTATAATGAAGAAGCTACAATAGAGGATGTAATTAAAAATTTAAAAGATTGTCTAAATAATAAAAAACTCAACTATGAGATAGTCTGCGTTAATGATGGCTCAACTGACAACTCCCTTAACATAATGAAAAGAATTCCTGATATAACATTAGTAAATCATCTCCAGAATAGAGGTATGGGTGCTGCCATTAAATCTGGAATTTTAGCTGCAAAACATGATGTTATTATAACATTTGATGCAGATGGCCAACATTTTCCTGAAGATATCCCCCGGCTTTTGAATGAATATGAAAAAGAAGAAGATATGATTATAGGAGCAAGGAAAATTACCAATACTTTTTATAATAGAATTCCAGGAAAAATCTTTCTAAAGTATATGTCAAGCTATCTTTTTAAGCAAGATATACAAGATTTAAATTCAGGGTTAAGATTATTTAACAGAAAAATTATAAAAAAATTTTTTATCTTTTGTTCTGATAGATTTTCTTTTTCTACTTCTTCAACTCTTTGTTACTATGCTTTTGGTATGAATGTAAAATATGTTCCAATAGAGACAAAAATTAGGGAAAAAGGGAAATCTCATGTAAATTATAGAGCCGGGTTGAAAACCATTATGAAAATCATACAAATTGCTATGATTTTTCAACCACTTAGAGTTATGGCTCCTATAGTTTTACTTTTTTTATTTTTTACTATATTTTCTTTAACCAAAGATTTAATATCTGCCAACTTATCTGATTCAACTGTTCTCTTTTTCTGTGTAACTATTATACTCTCAGTATTTGCCCTGCTTTCAGAACAACTTAGGACAATAAGACTTGAAATAATGAACTTTGAATATCAAAAAAGGGATGAAAGTTAATGAAAAAGTATGAAACTGCTGTTGTTATTGCTGCTTATAATGAAGAAAAAGTTATAAAAGATGTACTTGAAAATCTAAAAAAGATTAGACCTGATGATGCAATAATAGTTGTTGATGATGCATCAACTGATAAAACCTATGAAATAGTTAAATCAGTAAAAGGTATTTTTTTAATGAAGCATTTAATTAACCTTGGACAGGGTGCTGCACTTCAAACTGGTATTGAAATGGCTAAAAAATTAGATGTTACATATATTGTAACATTTGATGCTGATGGTCAGCATGATGCAAATGATATAGAAAAATTTTTAAATGTTATGAAACAGGAAGATCTTGATATTGTATTAGGCTCAAGATTTTTGGATATAAAAAATGAAATACCTAAAATGAAAAAGTTTGTTTTAAAACTTTCCACAATTTTTACAAGGATAGTCAATGGAATTGAAGTAACAGATACTCACAATGGTTTTAGGGTTATAAATATAAAAAAATGCCCTAATTTTAAAATTACTCAAAATAGAATGGAGCATGCATCAGAAATCTATGATATTATAAAAGAGAATAATTTAAAATATAAAGAATTACCGTGTCACATATATTATACAGAATACTCCATTTCAAAAGGCCAATCATTAACAAATAGTATAAATATTGTAATTGAATACATTTTACAGAGGTTAATCAAATGATATTTATAAAAACAACCCTTGCTATTATTTTATCTATTTCAGTAGTAATACTGATGTTTTCTGGAAGATACAAGACCTTTATGAGGCTTTTTTTAGTGCTATTTTATTTTATTTTGCTGATTTTTATTGCAATTCCGCCATTGTCAGATATAGTTGCACATTTTTTTGGTATAGGTACAGGTAAAGATATGATTATATATCTTGCCATTGCAATAATATGGTTCTTATCAACTTTAAATCATGCAAAAATTAAAAGAACTGATAGAAATATTACAGAGTTGGTTCGAAAAGATGCTCTTGACAACTATATTCATACATAATTGCTAACATACTCTTTCATGGTGGTAAAAGTATGTTTGTAAATGGAAAGAATTTTATTTAATTTTATTTCACAATTTTTAACACCATAGTTTAAAATAAATTTATCTAAAAATTTCAATTCAAATCCTTTTAATCTAAAACTTAATTCATAAGGGTGCAAATATATAAAAACAGATTGTAATTTTTTATTTTTTTTCTCAATCTGTTTTTTTATAAATGAAAATGGAAATAACCTAAAGAAAAATCCACCACTAAAACCTATCTTTTTATTTAAAATATTTATTAAACTTTGTGGAATTTCAAGAATCTTTTTTTTATCTCCATTAATAAGAGGAAAATGTATTTTCTCAGGAAATTCTGGATAACCATAAAGATAAGTTTTTGCAGGGTAAACTGAAGAGGAATACTTTAAACCATTTTCAGATAAAATATCATAAAACCAGTTTGCTATATTTTCATTAACAGACCATGATGGTGCTCTATAACCAAAAACTTTTTCTCCTGTTATATTTTGCAGTATATCACAGGATTTTTTTAAATCTTTATTAAATTCATCAGGGGTCATATTATAAACAAGTTTATGTTCATAACTATGACTTGCTATTTCATGCCCTGCTAAATGAAGTTTTTTTACTATTTCAGGTTTCTGCTCAGCAATTTTAGCAACAATAAAACATGTAGAACGAATATTATATTTTGCACAAATATCTATTATTTTTTCTATATCATTCGGTAGTGTGCTTTCTCTACTCTTTCCTTTATGAAGCTCTGTTTGAAAATTGCGGTCAAACCATTCTTCAATATCAAATGTTAGAAAATTTTTAACCATTCCTAAGTCTCTATATCAATATTGTTCCCAAGGTTTTCATCTCTGTATTCTCTATTTTCTGTGTCTAATCCTTCCTGCTTCTGCAAGTAAACAGCTTCTTCAGTTCTGTTAGTTTCATCTTCTATTTTTTGTAACTCATAATAATAGGTGGAATTTGTTGCATCTTCCACTCTTGTTGCCATGATTATCTCCTTTTTGCAATTTGCTCTTCTATAATATTAACCAGCCTTGGTAATTCTGGCTTGCTAATAAAAATATCTGCTCCTAACTCTAAAATTTTACGTTTGTTTTCCTCTGAAGCCATTGAAGAAAAAACAAGTATTGGAATTTTCTCAAATTCAGGGAGTTCCCTGATTCTTTTTATTAAATGGCCACCATCAAGAAGGGGCATTTCAAGATCTGTAATTATAGCATCCAAAAACTCATGAATATTTTTATGATTTTTAATCACTTCTCTGTAAGAATCCATAATATATTTAAGAGCAACAGAGCCATTTTCAGCTTCTATTACCTTATATCCAACCTTTTTCAAAGTAGAAACAAGCATCTTTCTAATACCTGGAGAATCTTCAGCTATTAAAATCTTTTTACCTTTTGCAGATTCAATAAATGTAATATCCTCTTTTGCTGAAAAATAAGTCCCAGGAAAAATATCACCAATAATCTTTTCAAAATCAAGTAAAAGAATTAATTTATCACCCATTCTTACAACAGATGTAATGCAGTTTTTATCATCAGATTGAGCTAATTCTTCTGGCTGCATAACATCTTTCCAGCTAATTCTGTAAATTCTTGTTACTTCATTAACCAAAAAGCCATTAACAACTTCATTAAATTCAGTGATTATAACTTTATTTAAATCTCTGCTATTTTCAAGATTGAGCCATTTGGGCAAATTAATCATTGGAATAACTTTGCCTCTAATATTTACCATTCCTTGAATATAAGGATTGCTTCGAGGAACATCAGTAATTGGAGGAGCTTTTATAATTTCCCTAACTTTTGCTACATTAATACCAAAATAGTGAACTGTTTCTTCTCCTTCTGGTTCTTTGGAATATAAAACAAATTCTATAAACTCTAACTCATTTGTACCAGATTCAAGTAATATATTTGTAAGTTGTTGACCCATGTTAACTCCTTTTAATTAAAGATTTTTAACCACCAAGTCTCCAACCTCTTCAGTGGTATAACCCATTTTCCCAGCTGATAAACTTTTAATATGATTTTGAAGAACATAAACCACACTCTTTTCAATTTTATTTGCAAAACTATCTTCTCCAAGTGTCCTTAACATCATTTCTCCAGCCATAATGGCTGCTAATGGGTTTATTATATTTTTACCTGTATATTTTGGAGCAGAGCCACCAATAGGCTCAAACATTGAGACCCCTTCTGGATTTATATTGCCACCTGCTGCTATTCCCATACCTCCTTGAATCATTGCACCAAGGTCAGTAATAATATCACCAAACATATTATCAGTAACAATTACATCAAAATTTTCTGGATTTTTTACCATCCACATGCATACAGCATCAACATGACCATACTCTGTTGTAATTTCAGGATAATCTTTTGATAGCTCTTTAAAAACTCTTTCCCACAGGCTAAATGCAAAGGTTAAAACATTGGTTTTCCCACAGAGCATTAATTTATTATCTTTATTTCTTTTTTTAGTATACTCAAATGCATATCTCAGGCATCTTTCAACACCCATATATGTGTTAATTGATTCCTGTATTGCTACTTCATTTTTTGTACCCTGTCTTAAAAAACCACCTGCACCAGCATACAAACCTTCTGTATTTTCTCTAATAACAACAAAATCTATATCTTCTGGCTTTTTATCTTTTAATGGTGTATCAACATTTGGGTAAAGTTTTACAGGTCGTAAATTAATGTATTGGTCAAGGGAAAATCTCAATTTTAGCAATATACCTTTTTCTAAAATCCCTGGAGCAACATCAGGATGGCCAATGGCACCTAATAAAATTGCATCAAATTTTTTTAAATCTTCAATAGCTGATTCTGGTAAAACTTCCCCAGTTTTCAAATATCTGTCTCCACCAAAATCAAAGTAGTGAAAATCGAATTTTAAATTTTCACATTCAAGTGCTTTTAAAACTTTAACAGATTCCCTGATAACTTCAGGCCCAGTTCCATCACCTGGAATAACAGCTATATTATATCTACCCATTTTAGGCTCCTTTCTGCTTATTAATTACATAGTTTAATAATCCACCAGAATTAATTAGATTCTGCATAAATTCTGGTATTGGTGACGCAGTAAAAGTGATATCCTTAGTCTTATTATAAATTTTACCATTAATTGCATCAATTTCAAGCTCATCTCCCTGAGCAGTTTTATCAACAGCCTCTGAACATTCAAAAATTGGTAGTCCCATATTAAAAGCGTTTCTAAAAAAAATCCTTGCAAATGATTTGGCAATAACACAGGAAATACCAGCATATTTAATTGCTATTGGTGCATGCTCTCTTGATGAGCCACAGCCAAAATTTTCTTCAGCCATAATTATATCACCTTTGGAAATTTTTTTAACAAAATCAGGGTCAGCATCTTCCATACAATGTTTTGCAAGTTCCTGTTCATCTGCTGTGTTTAAATATCTTGCTGGAATAATAGCATCTGTGTCAATATCAGAGCCAAATTTCCAGACTTTGCCATGAAATTTCATGATTTCTCCTCCATTAAGTTCATAAATTTGTTTGTAAATATATTTAACACTCTAAAGCTATTATTTCAATAAAAATTTTATATGGAAAAAATTTAAATTATAAGTTATACATCAAACCAATAAACTTATTATGGAGTTATGAATCTGTTATCAGCAAAATAGTTTTGAGGAAAATTTATGGAAAAAAGTAGTAATTTAACTCCTATGTTAAAGCAATATTTATCAATTAAAGAAAAGCATAATGATAAAATACTTTTTTTTAGAATGGGCGATTTTTATGAAATGTTTTTTGAAGATGCTGTTATTGCATCAAAAATTCTTAACATTGCTCTAACATCAAGGCACAAAGAAGATAATATCCCCATGTGTGGCATTCCTTTTCACGCTCTTGCAAATTATACTCAAAAACTCCTTGATAATGGGTATAAAATTGCAATATGTGAACAGGTTGAAGATCCTAAAGCAGCAAAAGGGATTGTAAAAAGAGATGTTGTTAAAATCTTAACCCCGGCAATTAACAGTGAAATAGATAATTTATACTCAAATGAAAATTATATTCTTTTTGTTTACTATAATAAATGTTTGGCAATTCTAAATTTTGTAACTGGTGATTTTAATTATGAAACAGATATTAATATTGCTCAATTAATAGGTGAAATTGAAAAACATTTTCCAAAAGAAATTATTATTTCAAATGATGATTTAAAAATTTTAAAAAAAGAAATATCCATTGAGTTCTATAATATTGTTGTTAATTTTATAAGTGAAAATTATTTAACATTTAATGATAAAATAAAAAGCTGGCTAAAAAATTCAGAAAAATTTCCTGAAGTGATTACAGTTGCATTAAATTATATTATAGAAAATAACACCTTTATTCCTGAGCATTTAAAACAGCCAGAGAAGCTTAACATTAACCAATATCTCCTACTTGATGAAAATGCATTAACACATCTTGAAATTTTAAAAAATAGTTCAAATAAAACAGAAGGGTCTCTCTATTCTTTACTGAATAAATGTAATACCCCAATGGCAAGTAGAAATTTAAAAAAATGGTTATCATATCCTTTAACAGATAGGTCAGAATTAACAGAGCGTTATAATTTTGTTGAAAAATTAACTGAATCACCAAAAATAAGAAAAAAATTATCTGAAATATTGAAAAAAATAGGAGATATAGAAAGATTAAACAGTAAAATTTCACTTAAAAATATTTTGCCATCTCATTTGATTAATTTAAAGGAGTATTTAAAATTAATTCCTGAAATCAAAGAAGAATTATTAAAAATTGATACAGAACTATCATTAAAATTTTACAATAATCTCAATGAATGCAAAGATTTTATCTATCAAATAGAAAAATATATATTACCTGAGCCTTCAAATAACATTAACAATGGAGGTTACATTAATAGGAACATTAATTCTGAATTAGATGAACTAATGAGTATAAGATACAATTCAAAAAAATGGTTGCTTAATTATGAGGCTAAATTAAAAGAAGAATTTAACATTCCTAATTTAAAAATTAAATTTAATAAAGTTTTTGGATATTTCATTGAGGTTTCAAAAAAGGCAAATATTAATATCCCTGAATCATTTATAAGAAAGCAGACCCTTGTAAATGCTGAGAGGTATATTACTGAAGATTTAAAGGAGTTTGAAGAGAAAATTTTAACTGCTGATGAAAAAATTGTTAGAATAGAAAAAGAAATCTACTTTAGCCTCCTTAATGAATTATCAAAGCAATGTATTGAAATTAAAAAAATTGCAGACACAATTTCCTCTATTGATATTTTATTAACTTTTGCTACAATTGCAATATTAAACGATTATGTAAAACCAGAGATAAATGATGAAAGTACAATAGTTATTATAGATGGAAGGCATCCTGTGCTTGATGTTATAAAAGAAGATTTTATTCCAAACAATCTCAGCATGGATAAAAATAATAAAATTTATATAATAACAGGTCCCAATATGGCTGGTAAATCAACATATATGCGCCAGAATGCTCTACTTATTATAATGGCACAAATTGGCTCATTTGTACCAGCTAAAAAAATGAATTTTCCCATTTTTGATAGAATATTTACACGTATTGGAGCAAAGGATAGAATTCTTGAAGGGGAAAGCACTTTTATGGTAGAAATGAATGAAACAAGCAAAATTTTGCAAAATTTAACTAATAGAAGTTTTATTATTTTAGATGAAATAGGTAGAGGCACAAGCACATATGATGGAATAAGCATAGCATGGGCAATTCTTGAATATTGCGCAAATTTGAAAAAGAATTTTTTCCTGCTCTTTGCTACTCATTATCATGAATTAACAATACTTGAGCAAGATTTTAAAAATATTAAAAATTATTCTGTTGATGTAAAAGAGGTTGGTAATAAATTACTATTTTTAAGGCGAATAAAACGGGGCCAGGCTGACAGGAGCTATGGAATAGAAGTAGCCTCGCTTGCAAAGCTACCAGATGAGATTATAAAAAGGGCTAAGCAGATTCTAAAAAGACTTGAAAACAGACAAGAACCAAAGAGCAAATTTAAAATTAAAGAGAAAACTATTTTTGAAAATATTTATAAAAATGAAAAGGAAAATATTTTAAAAGAAATAGAAAATATTGATATTTTAAACACCACACCACTTCAAGCTTTAAAATTCCTATCTAATATCCAGAATAAATTAAAAAGATTAAATAATTAGCTTAATTTTTATGGCTAAGTTTAGTTTTTGACAAGATTTTAAGTTTATAAGTCGGGAATACTATCTTATACAAAATCAACCCTGAAGCAAGAGATTTTTCGGGCTAAAGCCCTCAAAATGGCAGCTTTGATGGCAAATAGGAGCACCTGTGTAAAAAAATTGCTGTTGGATTTTGTATTTGGTTTTGTATTATTTCAAATTATTAATGTCAAGATAAAACCCTTAAAATAATTGCTACAGTTTTTTTAATAAGAATACTCGATAAAAAATTGTTGGATTTTATATTTGTTTTCTATAATAAAGTAATCTAATCTACATTTATCCTTGGTAAAAAAAGCAGGATAAATCCCATAATCACAACCATTACACCATTTATGAAAAAGAGGTTGGCAGCTGAGCAGAAGTTTGATACATATCCTGTAATAATGTATGAAATTGGAATTGCGGCAAAACATACAGTTGTT
>CAZIZE010000052.1:0-9827 GCA_964543655.1 uncultured bacterium | reverse complement strand
ACCTCACTTTCTGCAAATACAGCACACATACTTGAAATACTTATATCAACATCTTGCAATTTTATTTTAGAAAAATCAGCAAGTTTGTATCCAAGAGTGTTTGCCATTATTTCAAAAAATTTTCCAGTGCCAGCTGCGCATCTATCATTCATTTCAAATTTTACAACTCTGCCATTTTTTATTTTTATAAATTTGGTATCCTGTCCTCCTATATCTAAAACAACTTTATCTCCTTTAATAATTTTATCAATACCCACAGCAAATGCCTTAATTTCACTAACTGTTGGTATATTTTCATTAATTTCTAAAAGAGTCCTTCCATAACCTGTTGCAATAATTGAATTAAATTCATATTTTTTCAGAAATTTCTTGCAGATATTTAATGAATCATAGCTATTTTCAACAACTTCTGCTACTTCAATTTTACTGTCATTTACTATCACAAATTTTATGGTTCTTGAGCCAATATCTATTCCTGCAAACTTCATTATTTAATCATCTCTATAAATGCCTGGATTCTTGTTTTTAATTGTCCAATATCTTCCTGAGAATAATCTGTTTCTATTTTTAAAACAGGGATACCTGTATTTTCCAAACTTTCTTCAACTTTATATGATTCCACTAAATAAGGTGTGCAAAATTGAAGAGAATAATGAATTACTCCATCAACTTTTAACTTTTCTGCTAATTCTTTAATGTTGTTTATTCTTTCATTGTTTGGGGTAAAACATGCGCAATCTATTTTCAAATATCGTTCTGCTATGTTTTTTAATAAATCATCCACTGTGTCACCATCAATTGAAACTTCATTTCTTATGTTTCTCATTCCAATGCATGATTCTTCGCCAACGATTATTGCACCCATTGATTCTACAATATCTGGAATTTTCCAGTTAGGCACAGCCATTGGGCATCCAGAGATTAAAATTCTATGTTTATTAGTGTTGCATTCTCTTTTTGCCAACTCATTATTCAGTTGTTCCACTTTTTCTGTGAATCTTACAGGGTCATCATAAAAAGAAATTTGATTTATTAAAAGTGCATCTTTTCCTGAAATGCAACCAACATTTTCTCCCCGTAATTCCATTAATCTATTTAAAGCATTTCTCTTTTTATTGATAATCTCTATTGCATTTTTCAGTTTTTCAAAGGTTAACTTTTCTCCTGTTAACTCTTCCATATATTTTGCAAATCTTTTATACTCTTCATACAACAGATTAAAATCTTGGGTATTTTTAAGTTGAGGTATTTCCATTACATACAATTTTTTAATCTTAGAAAAAATTTCATAAGCTTTCTTTTTACCATCACAGGTTGTTTCTCCAACCAGTACATCACAGGCTTCAACATAAGGACACACCTTAGCCAGTGTAAAGCCAAAAAATGATTTAATTAAGGGGCATATATTTCTTGGTAAATACTTTTCAGCATGTTCATACCCTATTTCTGCTCCTGCACATAATCCAACGCAAATTCCATTTAAAGCAATAATTATCTCTTCTGGCACAAATACGCAGTAAGTACCAATAATTTTTCTATTTTCTTTTTTAGCATTTATTAGTTCTTTTATTCTCAATCCATTAACTTCGCCAATAACAAAATCAAAATATTCCATATTTTTGGGTCTATTTGATTGCGTTAGATAGGTTTGCTTGTAAACATCATTTAAAATATTCAATAAATTATCATGAGCATCTAATTCTAACCCCAATTCTTTCCACATATTGTAATAATCTTGAGCCATATTATCACCCTCTTTTGTTTTGTTCTTGCCTACTTAATTTAAAAAATTTTGTCGAATGAAAAATATTTATAAAAAATTATTATTATCTATAGGAATAATTTATAAAGGAAATAAAGAGATGAAAAATTTCAGTGTGAATATAAAACAATGAAATTACATTATCAGGCAGAAATTATTTATAAACATCCTTTAAAGTTTTAGTTCTAAAGAGAAATATTGATAAAAATGTGAATACTCCAACTGCTGCGATAATTATTCCAGCTTTTGTAAAGGGCATATTGAATCTATTGTAAATATGCATAAATTTTAAAAATGTCTCAACCCAAACAAATGTACCAAACAGAAGCCCAATCTGAATTATTATTGCTGATATTTTTTTCTTTATTAAAAGGAGTAAAGGGAGTAACAGCATTAAGCCTGTCATATATAAAATTCCTGCTCTAAAAAAATGTGCAGATAAAAGAATATAACTTAAAATAATTGGTAAAACAAAAACAAATTTTTTCATTTAATTTACTCCTTTTCAATTCCCAGCAAGCTCTTTTGAACGTTTGAATGCAGCTTCTATACAATTTATAATTGCTGCTTTAATATTATAATTGGCAAGCTCTGATATACCAGCTATGGTGGTACCTCCTGGTGATGTTACCATGTTTTTTAGTTTATTAAAATTGATATCCTCTCCTGAGACTAATTTAATGCTTCCAATAAAAGTCTGAATTATTAGTTTATTTGCAAGCTCTCGAGGAATTCCTATTTTAACTGCTCCATCGGAGAACGCTTCGAGAATCTCAGCAATAAATCCAGGCCCACTACCACTTACAGCTGTAACTGCATCAAGATATGATTCATCTATTTCAATTGCCTCTCCAATTGATTGAAAAATTTTCATTGAAATTTTTCTGTCATTTTCAGATACATTTTTATTAAAAGATAAAGCACTCATACTTTCAAGAACAAATGCAGGAGTATTTGGCATTACTCTAACTATTCTTGTATCATTTCCAAGAGTTCTTTCAAAAGTTTCTATTTTAACACCAGCAGCAATTGATATAATTAAATGTTTATTTTTATCAATCAAAGATTTTATATTATTAAGCACAGAGTTTATAATTTGAGGCTTTACAGCTAAAATTATAACATCAGATTGTTCTACCAGTTCTTCAACAGTTTCAGAAAAATCTATATGATAACGTTCATTGAGGTAGATTAATCTATTTTTTGAAACATCGAAAACTGTTATTTCAGTTAATGAAAAATTTTTTGACTCTATCATTCCTTTTATAATTGCTTCTCCCATGTTTCCACCACCAATTAAGCCTATTAACATTTTACCCTCCTGCAAAGTTTTCAAATTTTACATGAAAAAACTCTTGTTAAATTAGAATAATCATTGAATAAAACAGCTTCAAAAAAACCCAATTTCTCTGCAATATTAACCACTTCCTTCCCTTGAGGTCTATCTCCAACTTCAAAAAAAATTTTGCCATTTTCTTTTAAAAAAGATTTTGCTTTTTTCAATATTTCAATATAAAATTTTAAACCATCACTACCTCCATTAAGGGCAGATAACGGTTCAAAATCTTTAATCTCAACCTGTAACTTATCTATGCTGTTACTTTTAATATAGGGAGGATTAGATACAATTATATCAAAATATTTAATATTTTTCAATGAATCAGTAATGTTGGAATTTATAAAAAAAACTCTCTCTGAAACATTATGCTTTTTACTGTTAAATTTTGCTATTTTTAAAGCTTCTAAGCTAATATCTATGGAAAAAATAGTAGAGTTTTGAAGCTCTTTGGCAAGAGACACAGCTATATTGCCACTACCTGTACCTATCTCCAAAATTGAAACAGGAGTATTTATGCTATTAACATATTCTACAACTTTTTCAACTAAAATCTCTGTTTCTGGTCTTGGAATAAGAGTATGTTTATTTACCTTAAACTTTAGTGACCAAAACTCTTTTTCACCAAGAATATATGCTGTTGGCTCACCACTAATCCTTCTTTTTATTAATTGTTTGAAATTTGAGAGTTCGTCTTTAGACAAAGGTTTGTCAAAATTTGTATAAAGTGAAATTCTATCTATATTTAGAACTTTTGAAAGCAATAATTCAGCGGTGAGACGAGGTGAATCAATTTTTTTACTTGAGAAATAATTATGTGTCCAGAGTAAAATCTCTTTAATTGTCCATACTTTTTCATTCATTGTTAATATGTGATTTTAATGCTTCTGCCTGAAAATAAGTTGTTAATGCATCAATAATTTCATCAATATCACCATCTAAGATATCATTAAGCTTATACAGAGTTAATCCAATCCTGTGATCTGTAACTCTGCTTTGGGGAAAATTGTAGGTTCTTATTTTTTCACTTCTATCACCAGTGCCAACCATCTGTTTTCTCTCATTGGCAAGCTCCTGTTCTTGCTTTTGCATCTCTATGTCAAACAACTTTGCCCTTAAAATTTTCATAGCTTTTGCTTTATTCTTATGCTGTGATCTCTCATCCTGACATGTAACAACTATTCCAGTAGGAATATGTGTAATTCTCACAGCTGAATCTGTTGTATTAACATGCTGACCGCCAGCTCCAGATGCTCTAAAAACATCTATTTTCAAATCAGAGGTATTTATTTCAATATCTACATCTTCTGCTTCTGGCAAAATTGCTACACTAACAGCAGAAGTATGAATTCTACCTTGTGATTCTGTAAGTGGTACCCTTTGAACTCTGTGAATTCCACTTTCATACTTGAGCTTGCTATAGGCTCCTTTACCATTGATAAGCGCAATAACTTCTTTAAAACCACCATTTCCTGTCTCATTTGCACTTAAAATTTCAACTTTCCATTTTTTTCTTTCAGAATACCTGAGATACATTCTAAATAGGTCAGCAGCAAAAAGTGCTGCTTCTTCACCACCTGTACCTGCTCTAATTTCAAGAATAACATTTTTATTGTCATTTGGATCTTTTGGAAGGAGCATAAATTTTAAATCTTTTTCAAGTTGTTCTTTTTTTACTTCAAGCTCTTCAAGGTCAGTCTTTGCAAGCTCTTTTATTTCATTGTCCTTTTCATGTTTCAACATGTAATGATTTTCTTCAATATTATTTAAAACTTTTTTGTATTCTTTAAATTTTTCCACAATTGGCTTTAAATCAGAATGCTCCTTGCTAATTTTTTGGAATTTTTCAATATTTTTAAAAATTTCTGGGTCTTCTAATTGTTTAGATAATTTATTAAATTCTTTTTCAACTTCTTCAAGCTTCTGTAACATTTACCTCTCCCTTTTCAAGTTGAAGCACAGCTTTGAGAGCTGCTAAAGCAACCTCAATCTGGCTCTCATCCGGTTCTTTTGTTGTTATTTTTTGCAACCACAATCCTGGCTTTATAAATAATTTTATAAAAATATTATCTTTATACTTTGCAGAAAGCTTCAATGCCTCATAAGATAAACCTGCGATTAAAGGGATTAGAACAATACGCGACAATAGTTTTACATAAAAAGGTGAGCTTTTTGGAACAAGTGAAAAAATTAATATACTAATGAGTAACACAATAATAAGAAAAGATGTACCACATCTTGGGTGCAAAGTTGAATACTTTTTAGCTGAATCAACAGTAACACTTTCATCTTCCTCATATGAGTATATTACTTTATGCTCAGCACCATGATACTGAAATATCCTTTTAATATCATCCATAAAAGAAATAGCGTAAACATAAAGTAGAAAAAATATTATTCTAATTATTCCATCTACAATGTTAAAAACAAAGTAACTTTGAAAATTGAAAATTTTTGTTATATAGAGTGGTAGTACAAAAAAAACAGCTATTGCAATTGCAAAAGCAAAACCAATAGTGCCATAAATTGCCCAGTCACCCATCTCCTCCTCTTCGTCATATGCAACATTAGCAGAAAAGTTAAGCGCCTTAATACCAAGAACAAGTGCTGATAGCAACATTATAACTCCCCTGACAATTGGGAGTTTAAAAAGTTTATTTTTCTCTGATAACAGGTTTAACTTATCTTTTTTAACTTCTATTTCTCCATCTGGCTTTCTAACTGCAACAGCCCAGTAATGAGGTGATCTTAACATAACTCCCTCAATTACAGCCTGCCCACCAACATCTAATTTTTTTTTCTTACAATCCATATATTCTCCATTAATTTTAAATAGAATAAGTTAAAGGCTTGAAAAAAACTCTCTAACTTCTTTAGATTTTTTACAACTCATAGATCCTTCTGGACAGGGACCATTAATACACGCTGGTCCCATTTGTGAAAATAGTAAAGGAATTTTTTCTTTAAGTAATTTTAGCATATTAATAGCAAGTTCCCGAATCTCCCATTGCGCACGATTACAACATCTAAGTTTAAAAAAATGCTTTAACTCTCTTAAGTTCATCGTAACTATAATCTTTGTATTAGCAGCATTTGGCAGTATGAATCTTGCATCTTCTGCTGGAATACCAAAATTAAGCATTTTGCCATATAATTTCGCTGCTTGCTGCATAAAGTCATTAAAATCATTTAAAATTTCACTATTACTCTTAATAGAATCAGGGATCACATATTCAATATTTTTAAAATTAACATACCGTTGGCTCTGCTGAGAATAACTTGCTATTCTGTGTCTAACTAATTGGTGAGAACAGGCTCTGGAGATTCCCTCAATTCCAAAAGTAAAACTTACATGCTCAAGAACAGATTCATGCCCTAATTCTATAATTTTTTTTATAAATTCTTCAATTTTCTCCTTTGTAAATCCAGAAAGAAGCTCATCTACAGAAAGGTTGCTGTAACACAACCTTGCTGCAACTGCTATAACTTTTTCTGGTTCAGGAGTATGAGATAATAATTTAACTATCATCACCTGTTTTTTCTTTTTTCTTTTGAAATTTAGCATATTTTCTCTGGAATTTTTCTATTCTTCCTGCGCTATCAACAAACTTTTGCTTACCTGTAAAAAATGGATGGCATTTTGAGCAAATTTCAACTTTAATCTCTTTTTTAATTGAACCTGTAACAAATGTATTGCCACAAGCACAGGTTACCTTTACTTCACTATGATATTCTGGATGTATTCCCTCTTTCATATTATCCTCCATACTAAAATTTTAAGGGCAATCTCATACCACTAACATATCTAAATTGCAAGAAAAAATTTTTAAAACTTTGACATGCTTAAGCTGTAGTTATTTTATCAGGTGAGATTGTTATTTTTTCGCAACCATTTTCTGTTATTAAATATGTATTTTCTATCCCAATAACTCCATATTTAGGTAAAAATATTTTAGGCTCTATTGCAAAAACCATATTTGGTAAAAACTCTTTTTTAAAATTAGGTGACAGAAATGGATACTCATCAACTTCAACACCTATTCCATGACCAATAAATTTGACTTTTGAAAAGTATCCCATAAAATATTCATCAATTTTCAATTTTTTTGCTATTTTTATTCCTTTATAGTAAGCATCTTCCCACGCAATTCCTGGCTTTATCATAGAAACAACTTCATCCTGTATTTCCAATGCCTTTTGAAAGTTATCATAGTAAATTCCATCTATTTTTCCACAGCTAAAGGGTCTTGTTTGATCTGCATGATAACCGTTGTAAGCTCCAACAAGATCAACACTTACTAAATCACCTTGTTTAATAACTCTATTGCTACTACCCTGAGGAAATGCAGGATAAATACCACTCCCACATGTAGGTGCATCAAGATAACCAGAAATAATACCTTCTTCTCCTGATAAAAGATGGCCATAAAACATTTCCTGATTAAAACCTCTCATCCGGGTATATCCCTGATGGCCATTTTTTATTAATATTTCCTGAGCTTTTGCAAAGATTTCCACTTCAGTAATGCCAGGTTTTATATAGTTGACAATTTCCCTACATAAAATATTAAGTAAATTTGCTGCTTTCTTAATATACCGTATCTCAACATCAGATTTAATAGCTCTGACATCTCTAATTAATGATGAAATATCAACAAGTTTTGAAGGGTTTAAAATTTTCTTAAAATAGTTAATCATGGAGTAAGGAACCACATCAAGCTCAAATCCCTGTATTTTATCTGATTCTATATAATCTCCAATGTCTTTAAATGAGTTAATTTTAACTATGTTTGATAAATTTGAAAAATTTTTTACATTATCAATATCTTTTCTACAAAAAAGTATTGTATCTTTTTGTGAAATTAAAAGGATGCTTGCTGAAACAAAACCTGTAAAATAAAATATATCAGCATTTTGAATAATAAATGCATAATCTATATTCTGATTAATTAATTGATCCTGCAATAGTTTGATTCTTCTATCAATTTCGTTTTTCTGTATAATTAAATCCTTATTGTACAAAACTACTCCTCTTTATTTAACTTATCTTCAATTCTCTCACTATAGCTAATTATCTCTTTTTTTAATTTTTTTAAATGATCAATTCTGGAATCAATATTATGCAGATGTTTTTTTAAAAGTTCCAAAAGTTTTAAAAGTGCATCTCTGTTGGATCTGTTTATCTGGTAGATATTTTCAAGCTCTTCCATCTCTTTTAATGAAAGTCCAAGGACCTTTAATCTTTTTATAAATTTCAACCTTCTAATATCTTCATCAGTGTAAATTCTTCTACCACTTTCAACTTTTTTAACAGAGTTTAAAAGTCCAATTTCTTCATAATACCTAATGGTTCTTGGTGTTAAATTAACTATCCTTGCAAGTTCACCAATTTTATATGTGCGCATTATAAATCTCCATAAATAGAATTATGTTTGTGCAAATAACAGAATCAAAATAATTTGTCAATTTACTTTAAATTATTATTTGTTTGATAAAAATATAAAAATATGCTAAAAATAATTATCAAAATAAAAAAGGAGGCAGAGTATGGGGAAAAAAATTGAAGTTGACAAATTAATTGATATGCTTTCAAGTGAAAACAAAGAGAAAATTTTAGCTGCTCTGAACGAAGTTGCGGATAACATCGACATTATACCAGCAGAGGTAATAGAAGATGTTATTAGTGCTCTCTTCTTTATTGATCTTGGAGATCACCCAGAAATGATAGAGGTTAAAGATAAAGCAATAAAAGTTTTAAGCTTATTTGGTAAAAAAATCATTCCATATTGTATTAAAAATCTTGCAGAAACTGATCTTAAAGCAGCTCTTGACTACGCAAGAGTTTTGGGGTTAATAGGTAAAGATGCTGTTGATCCTCTTATGGAGGAGTATCAGAAAACATCTTCAGGAGATACAAGATCCTTTATTTTATATGCTTTGAGCAAAGTAAAAGATAAATACATTGTTAAATCATTGCCTCTTTTAATCTCTGAAGCAAGTTCACAAAATGATGAAATTAGAGATACAGCTACAAGGACTCTTGGTAAAGTTTTTGAAAATTTAAAGCCTGGAGATGTGGATTCAATACTTGTTGAAACAATTTTCAACATCCTTATTAATAGAGTTGCAGATTTTAAAGCTCCCATTAGAGCAAAAGCAGTCAGAAGTATTGGTAAGATAGCAAAAGCTGGCTTTCTTAATGACACTCAGAAAGAAAAATTTAAAACAATTTGCAAAAGAATTTTAGGAGAAGATGAAAATTATGAATGGGATAGAGCATTTATAGTTAGAAAAGAAGCGAAGGAAGCTCTAAATTATTTATAAATTTTTCTTGATTTTTAAAATTTATTATGGTAAGCCCCACACGATTTTAATGCCTGGGTGGCGGAATTTGGTAGACGCAAGGGACTTAAAATCCCTCGGAGTTTTGACTCCGTGCCGGTTCGAGTCCGGCCCTAGGCATTTTATTTTTTACTTGACAAATAAATTTTAATTTTGTAATTGACTTTCTCTCAATGCTCCCCAGTAGCTCAGTCGGTAGAGCAAATGACTGTTAATCATTGGGTCGCTGGTTCGAGTCCGGCCTGGGGAGCCATTTTAAAATCTCTTTAAGTTCAGCTATTCTTTTTTTGTTAAGGTCAGTATCTGTAAAATATATTTCATAAAATTTAGAAACAAATTTTTCTGCCTGAAATTTAAGCTCACTATCATCTATTCTATCAATTAACT
>CAZIZE010000051.1:0-4255 GCA_964543655.1 uncultured bacterium | reverse complement strand
ACACAATTACAGGTGGAGTTGCAAAGTATATAGAATTATTTGTGCTTTATGAAGCTTTTGATTTAAAAAACATTATTAAAAAAACAGTTTCTCCTTATTCACTATTTTTAGATGAAGGCAAAAATAGACTATTGAAGAATTTGGCAAAGAATACACAACATATTTTTCAATACTTTCATTAATTGCATCATCAAAAACTTCAAGATCGGAAATAGAAAGCATTTTGAAAAAAAATATTTCAGGTTATCTTGATAGACTTGAAAAAGATTACAATATTATAAAACCCCTAAAACCTATTAATTCAAAACCCAATTCAAAGCTCCAAAAATATGAAATAGAAGATAATTTTCTGAATTTTTGGTTTAGATTTATCTATAAATATCAATCACTTATAGAGTCAGAAAATTTTAATGGATTGAGGCAGATTATTTTAAGGGATTTTTCTTTGCATAAAGGCAAGTTTTTAGAAAAAATGTATCATGAATTATTTAGATTATCAGGCAAATGGACAAAAATAGGTAGATACTGGGAAAGAGGAAATAAAAATGAAATAGATTTAGTTGCAATTGACGAAATTAATAAAAAAATTGTAATCGTAGAAATAAAGTTAAACCAAGAAAGATTAAACAAAAATAAATTGATTTTAAAATCTCAAAAATTGATTAATCAATTTTCAGATTATAATATAGATTTTAAGATTTTGTCTTTAAAAGATATTCATTTAAATTGAAAAAGCGTTTCATAAGATGCACACAGGGATAGATCAATAATTTTTATAATAAAATAAAAGTTAAAAATATTCAAATTAATTTAAATTCAATTAAAATTACAACAAAATAGTTGCATTTTAAAAAAAATTGTAATAAAAGCATTGCTCCATAAATTTCAAAGGAGTTAAAATGTTTGAATATCTGAGAAAAAATGCGTCATCTCTTTTTATTAAAATTATTCTTGGCATAGTTGCACTGGTTTTTGTTTTCTGGGGAGTTGGAAGTTTTGGCAGAAAAAATGTGCAAAATTATGCAGCTATTGTAAATAATGAGCGTATAACTATTCAAGATTTTTACAGAGAGTTTGACAACTATATTAAAAATTATGAAAAGCAATACAATATTAAAATTGACAGGCAAACAATTAAACAATTTCATATTAAAGAGCAGGTGCTTAACTCTCTCATTAATAGAATCTTACTCTTTCAGGAAGCTAAAAAAGCTGGTATTAGAGTTAGCGATGACGAAGTTAGAGATTTCATTATTACAATTCCTGCTTTTAAAGTTAATGGTGTTTTTAGCAAAAGAAGATACAACGACGTGCTCAGATACAATAGAATTAAGCCAGCTGATTTTGAAAACAAAGTAAGATTTGATCTTACAATGGCCAAATTTGAAAACAGTCTTGCTAATGGTATAATAGTTACAGATGAAGAAGTAAAGCAAATGTATGAAACTTTTAATAAGAAAGTAAAATTAGGTTTCATAAAAATTCCTTATAAAGATTTTATTGATAAAGTTAAATATAATGATAACGACTTAAAATCATTCTATGAAAAAAATAAGGAAAAATTTAGAGTTCCTGAAAAAAGAAGCGTTGAATATATTGAAATCAGCAAAGGTTACTTTTTAAAAAATTACAAAATACCAGAAAAAGAATTAAAAGATTATTACAAAAATCATATTTCTGAATTTAAAGTTCCAATAAAAATTAGAGCAAGACATATTTTAATAAGAACAAATGGGAACAAAGAACATGATAAAAAAGCACTTAAAAAAGCTGAAGAAATTTTGAAAAAATTAAAAAATGGTGCAAATTTTGTTGAAATGGCCAAGAAATATTCTGAAGGCCCATCTGCAAAAAATGGTGGTGATTTAGGATATTTTACCAAAGGCCAGATGGTTCCAGCTTTTGATAAAGCAGCATTTTCATTAAAAAAAGGCGAAATATCAGGCATTGTAAAAACTCAGTTTGGCTACCATATAATCAAGGTAATAGATATTAAAAAAGCTCATACAAAAACCTTTAATCAGGCTAAAAAAGAGATAGAAAAAAAATTAGAAAATAAATATGCATCAGAAAAGATGAAGGAATTTTTTGAAAAATATAAAAAAATTGTACCTAATAAATCTTTAGAAGAACTTGCAAAAGATTTGAATTTAAAAATAATTTCAAAACATAATATTACAAAAAATGATAGAGAGTTACCTTTTAACCTCACAAATGCATTATTTAAAGCATTAAAAGATAAAAATAATATAGTTCAAGGAAATATATTACTTCCAATTTTTATTTTTAAAGTTACTGAAATTAAAAAATCATACATTCCTTCATTTGACAAAATAAAAGAAAAAGTTGCTACTTTTTATAAAGAAGCCCAAGCAAAAAAATTGGCAATAGAAAAGGGAAAAACCTTATTAAAACAATTTAAAAATGTCACTGATTTAAAAAACAGCCAATATTATTACGATGAAACAGATTTTATTCGTTTTTATTCTCCTGAATCTTTAAAATTATCTGATGTTAACCTATCAGGAATAAGCAAATTAAAAAAAGAGGGAGAACTACTGAAAAAAGTTCTTACAGGCAAACAAGATGCATATATTGTTGGAATTAAAGAGTTTCAAAAATTTGATAAAGTGAAGTTTCAACAGGATAAACCAAAGTATGTTAACGCAATAAAAAAACAAAAATTACAATACAGATTAAATATGCTTGTTAAGAAATTAAGAGAAAAGAGTGAGATAAAAATTAATCAAAAGGTATTGTTATAAACAAAATTTTTTCGCAAAAATACGAAATTTATTCGCAAAATAGCAGTTGTTAATAAATATAAATTCATAAAAGATTGAAATTAGTTAATTTTAATCAAATCTATTATTGGCATATAATTTGATTCAATAAAAATTATAATTAATCCAAGAAGGAGGAAAAAATGGCAAAACCATTAAACATTGAAGAAGCAACAATTTGTGAGTCAACAGCTCAAATGCTCAAAAAAGCTGAAGCAGAAGGTGTACAAACTGCATTTCACAGAGCAAATGATATGAAACCTTGTCCTATTGGCGGTGATGCAGCATGCTGTAAAAACTGCTCAATGGGTCCATGTAGATTAAGCCCTAAGAATCCTTATGAAAAGGTGGGGGTATGTGGTGCTACATATGATACAATAGCTGCAAGAAATTTTGCAAGAATGGTTGTGGCAGGTGCAGCAGCTCATACTGATCATGGTATGGCTATGCTTGACCTATTTAGAGAAGTTGTTGAAGGGAAAATTACTGATTATGAAATAAAAGATGAAGTTAAGTTAAAATATGTTTGTGAAGAAGTTGGTATTCCTCTTTATGAAGGTGAAGGTGATGATGCAAAGCCAAGAGATATTAAAGATCTTGCTATGGATCTCTACCATGAACTTGAAAAAACATATACTCAGGTAGAAGGTGAAATTCCATTTGCAAAAAGAGTTCCTGAAAAAACACTTGAAAAGTGGAGAGAACTTGGCATTGTACCAAGAGGTTCTATGAGAGAAATTATGGAAATGATGCATAGAACACATATGGGTGTTGATCAGCAGTTTGAAAATATTATCAGACAAGCTTGTAGAACAGCTCTATCAGATGGTTGGGGTGGTTCAATGGTTGCAACAGAAATTTCTGATATTCTTTATGGCACACCAAAAGCTATTGTAGCTGGTGTTGATATGGGCTATCTTGAAGAAAACAAAGTTAATATTATAGTTCATGGTCATGAGCCAAATCTTTTTGAATCAATGATTGATGCAGTAAATGATCCTAAAAATATAGAAAAAGCTAAAGCAGCAGGAGCTGAGGGGCTTAATCTTTTAGGTATGTGCTGTTCAGGTGCAGAAGTTCTTATGAGACATGGAATCCCTCATGCTGGTAACTTTATGTCTACAGAGACAATAATTGTTACAGGAGCAGTTGATGCAATGGCAGTTGATGTTCAGTGTATCAAGCAAGCATTGGCTCCTCTCTCAGAGTGTTACGGCACCAAATTTGTTACTACCAATCCAAGAGCACATATTGAAGGTGCTATCCATGTTGAATTAAAAGAAGATAACCCAAGAGAGTGTGTTGACAAAATAGTTGAAATGGCAATTGAAAGATTTAAAAATGGTAGAAAAGCTAAAATTGAAATTCCTAAAAATAAAAAGCTTGGAATTCATGGTATTTCTCACGAATATGTAAATTATATGCTTGGTGGTAGTTTCAGAAGCACATATCAACCATTAAATGATAATATT
>CAZIZE010000050.1:0-18274 GCA_964543655.1 uncultured bacterium | reverse complement strand
CTGTGTGGAAGTATAGGTACCAGTTGCAGCCTGTTCAGCAAGCTCTTTCATTCTAATAAGCTTTTCATCAATAACAGAGAGAGCACCATCAGCAGTTTGAATCATACTAATAGCATCCTGAGCATTTCTAATTCCCTGATTTAATACAGCAATATCAGACCTCATAAGCTCTCTAATCGCCAATCCAGCAGCATCATCTGCTGCACTGTTGATCCTTAATCCAGAGGATAATCTCTGAGTGGATTTTGCCAGTGCATTGTAAGAAAATTGCAGGTTCCTTGCGGCATTCATTGCCATTAAGTTGTGGTTAATTACCAGAGCCATTTTAAAACCTCCTTGTTTTATATATTAAGAAAAATTTTCTTATAAGGAGTTAAAAACAAGAAATGTGCCAAGATTGACAAGTATGGAGTTTAGAGTCTGGTCAATGAGTATAAGGTTTAATTAATCTTTGATTGCTATTGCATTTTCAGGGCAGATTTGTGCGCATACACCACAGTTTATGCAGATAGCTTTATCAATTTCCACTCTATTTAATGAATCATTGAAAATAAGTGCTGGGCATTGAAAAATTTTTATGCAATACTTGCAACCAGTACAATTTTCAGTAATTTCAACATGATATTGTTTTAACATGTTGTTTTTATTTGCTAATATTGCACAGGGCTCTTTAGCTATTATTACTGAAACTGTTTGATTTTCAATTGCATATTGCCAAGCTTCTTTTAATGTTTCTATCATATCTTTTATATTTGAAGGTTTTACTGTTTTTAAAAATTTTACTCCGCATCCCTTTACTAAGTTTTCTATGGAAACTCTATTACCTTTAGCCTGTAATAAAACTCCTGTATCAGGAGTTGGTTGAAAACCAGTCATAGCAACAGTGGAATTGTCTAAAATAACAAGAACAAAAGCAGAACCATGGTAAATTGAATTAACAAGTGCAGGGACACCACTGTGAAAAAATGTTGAATCCCCAATAGTTGCTATTATTGGTGGAATATCAGCTCCTGAAGTTTTAAAGCCTTGATAAAATCCAGCTGCCTGGTTAATGCATGCTCCCATACATAAACATGTATCTACAGCACCCATGTTTAAACCAAGAGTATAACAACCAATGTCAGAGGGGAAAATGCCTCTATGAAAAGCCTTTTTTATTGCATAAAAAGAATTTCTATGTGGGCATCCTGCACATAATTCTGGTTTTTTAGAGGTGATATTTACAGGAGATACTTGAGACTTATGTATAGAGAAGAAATGTAGAACAATATTAATAATTTTATCAACTGATAATTCACCTTCAGATGGAATATCTGATGTTAATCTTCCATAAATATTTTTCTCTCTAATTTGATATTCTATAACAGGATAATTTTCTTCAATTATTAAAATTTTATTATAATTTTTTAAAATATTGTTAATATTTTTCGATAAAGGATATGGTAAATTAATTTTTAAAACGTCAATATTTTTTACATTTAGATATTCAATAGCGTCAAGAATATTTGCATAACAGATTCCTGAAGTTATAATAAGGTTTTGATTATCCTGAGCAAATTTTTTTAAGTAAAAATAGTTGTTATCCTGTAATTTATTGATTTTTTTATTTAACTCTACATGTTGTAAAAATCTAAATTTTGGAATTGCTGCCCATCTAAAAGGGTCTTTTTCAAATTTTAGATTTTTTTTAAAATTTTCAGCATTTAATGGGGAATATTTTATATTCATCTTAGCATGAGAAATCCTCCCTGTTAACCTGATAATAGCAGGAATTTCATATTCCTTTGATACTTTTACTGCCAATTTTGCAAATTCTCTTGCTTCTTCTGGATTTGAAGGGTCAAAAACAGGTAGCTTTGCAAACATTGCAGCAAATCTTGTATCCTGCTCTGTTTGTGAGCTAATGGGACCTGGATCGTCAGCAACAACAACTACCATTGCTCCTCTGTGACCTATGTAAGCACTGCTCATTAATGGATCAAGAGACACATTGAGTCCCACCTGCTTCATTATAACAGCAGATGTTCCACCTATAATTGCATTAGCATAAACTAGTTCAAATGCGCATTTTTCATTAACTGACCATTCTACAAAAACAGGTAGTTTGAATTCTTTTCTCAATTTATCTGCATATGGTAGAACTTCTGATGAAGGTGTGCCAGGATAGGCTGATATTACATTGCATCCAGCTTCAAGTAATCCAAGAGCAACAGCTTCATTACCCATTAATATATCTTCTATCATGATCACCTCTTTAATTTATAATTTTTCTGCTTTAACAATTTTCCAAGAAATTTTTCCTTTTGATTCAAATTGTTTTAAATTTTGAAATAATTTTTTAATTAAGGGAACTCTTTCTTTGTAACTATTTTTTGGAAAAAGTGAAGCAGATTGAGCTGGTATTGAAAAAAAATCTATAAGAAATTCTGTATTAAGCCTCAATGTATATTCTGTGGTAATTATATTTTTAAAATTAGCTTTAGAAAGATTATTAATGCATGTTGTTAAATCAGAAATAACTCTTTTTTTAGGTAATGGAAAACCGCTAATTTCAAATGCGTGGCTAAATAGATCTTTGCCTGTAAAAGTATCTATAATTTCTGGATAGTGTGAAAAGCCTATGTAACCATTTTTTTTTATGAGATTAAAAGCACTTTTAAAAGCTGTTAATGTGTCAGGGAATATGAAAATAGAAGCATTGTAAACAATATAATTAAATTGCCTATTTTTAAAAATGTTTTCAATCTCTTCTCCGTCACAGGTCATTAAATTTAAAGATGGGTAGATAGCTTTGCCAAAATTGATCATTTCATCTGAAAGATCAATTCCAATTACTTCTGATACATTAAACTCTTTTTTAATTGCATTTGTTGAAATTCCATATCCACAGCCAATATCAAGAACTGTTGAATTAGGTTGGATATTGAGAAAATTTCCAAGTGCTACGGAGAGATTATGAAAAAAGTTGTATTTTTTTTCAAATTCAAAATATTTTTCTTTGCTTATTTTAAAATTATTCTTTACAACATTTTTAACCTTGGATTTAAAGTCAGTCATACATATCTATTATTAGATAAGCCCAAATTTTGCAAGCCTTTTATTTATTCTTTCTTGAATTAATTCAATTTTATCTTCTGTTAGATTTCTGTACCTTCCCTGAATTTTAAAATATTCAGTAATAGGAATGAACTTTTCAGGCTTATATGTTATTTTAATCTCATCTTCCCCTTCTTTTTCCATTAAAATAAAAAATCCTGATTCAACAGCTTTTCTCATAACTTTTAAAGAGTCTGATGAATCTATTTTCCACCCTGGAGAGCAGGTAGAAAAGAGGTGAATAAATCTAAATCCCTTTATATTTTTAGCTTTTTCAAATTTTCTATAAAAATCATCAGGAAAAGCTATTGAAGCAGTTGCCACATAAGCAGGATTATGAGCTGATACTATTTGAAAAATATCTTTTTTTTCAAAATCAATCTCTTTACCAGCAGGTGTAGTTGTAGTCCAAGCTCCAGGAGGAGTTGCAGAGCTTTTTTGAATACCTGTGTTCATGTATGCTTCATTATCATAGCAAACATAGATAAAGTCATCCTTTCTCTCAGCAGCACCAGATAGAGCCTGTAACCCTATGTCAAATGTTCCACCATCTCCAGCCCATGCCATAACAGTTATATCATCTCTACCTTTATATTTGTATGCTTCACTAACACCACTTGCACATGCAGCTGCAACAGCAAATGGCACGTGCATTAAAGGAACCTGTAGAGCTGTCATTGGTAGTCCGCCGGCAATTATTGACCAACAGCATGCTGGAATAATAACAACAGTATTCTCTCCTAAAACTTTTAAAGCATGTCTCATTGAAAGAGTTGCACCACACCCGGGGCAACCTAAATGTCCCTGACTCATATATTCTATGTTTGTTATTTTTGAAAAATCCATTATTGACTCCTAATCTGTGTTAGTTCAACCAAATGGTTTTATCCAAAGGATAGTTTTTGTACGATTTTGCAATATTTGCAATTGTTTCTGGAAAAATTTCTTTGCCACCAAGGCTTACTATTACATCATATATATTGCAATTTGTATTGGTTCCAAAAAGTGCTGCTTTTATTTCTTGAGTAATTGTACCTGAAGCACCATAACTTAATGATTTATTTAAAACAATTATGTTTTGAAAATCTTTAAGTAGCTCTCTTATGGTATTTACTGGAAAAGGCCTGAACAGTCTTAGAATAACAACACCTATTTTTAAACCTTCATTTCTCAAAGAATCTATTGCTACTTTAACTGTGCCAGCAAGGGCTCCTGCAACAATAAAAACAGTGTCTGCATCTTCTATTTTATAAGTTGATAGAAAATTATATTTTCTTCCAAAAAATTCCTCAAATCTACTGAATGTGTTCTGAATAATGTCAAAGGAATTCATTATGGTATCCTGCATATCTTTTTTTAAAAGATAAAATGTATCACCTTTGGCAGCTGCATTGAAAGTAAATGGTTTATCTGGATCAAGGCAGATCTCTGGTTCATATTCAGGTAAGAATTCATCAACAATATTCTCTTCCGGGATTTCAACAGGCTCCATTGTATGAGACAGTATAAAACCATCAATCATAACCATTACAGGTAATAAAATTTTCTCTGTAATGTAAAAAGCTTGAATTATTGTGTCAAGTGCTTCTTGAGATGATGTGCAATATATTTGTAGCCAGCCTAAATCACGTTGAGACATACTGTCTGTTTGATCCGTCCAGATGTTCCATGGGCCACCAATAGCTCTATTTGCATTTACCATAACAAGAGGAATACGAGAGCCAGCTATCCAGTGTAGCATTTCATGCATTAATGCCAATCCATGAGAGGATGTGGCAGTAAAAGAGCGAACTCCAGCAGTTGCTGATCCAAGTACTGATGCTGCTGCTGAAATTTCAGATTCAACTTTAATAAATTTTGCATTTAAAATTCCATTGTCAACCATTTCTGACAATGTTTCTATTATATGTGTCTGGGGAGTAATTGGATAAGCAGCTATAACACCTGGCTTTGATAATCTAACTCCCTCAGCAATAGCTTCGCTTCCAAGAAGCATTTCCTTTTTCATGGTTACTCCTTTAATTATTTATCTTCTTCCATTTCTATAACTCCACGAGGGCATTCTGAAGAGCAAACACCGCAACCCTTACAATGTTGATAATCAAAATCTACTGACTCATTGGAATCTTTTTCATATACAACAGAAACATCAGGACAGAAAAACCAGCATGTACCACATTTGTTGCAAATACCGCAATTAAAACATCTCTTTGCTTCATTAACAATATCTTCAAGAGTAATTGGGAGATATACTTCTTCAAAGGTTGATATTCTTCTGTTTATTGGTATTTTCTCTTTTTGTAATTTTGGTGTTTTTTGAAAATAGAATGTATTGATTTTCTCAAAATCAACAACATCTTTTGAAGAATAATCTTTGAAACTTCTGAAAAAATTTTCATCTGGTAAATTATCAGTAGCTCCAAAAAAATTTAATATTTTAAAAGCTGTTTTTTTTGCAGAAGCAATAGATTCTGTTACAGTAGATGGGCCAAGTAAAATATCTCCTATATAAAAAATATTGCCATTTTCTGGAAAATTATACTCTTTATCCTGACCAATGGCAAAAATTACCTTATTAAACTCTTCTTCAAAAACTTCTGATGTTTCAACTCTATTATCTATGATTTTTTCAACTTTTCCAAAATATCCTACAATCGCCTCATTATCCAATTTATAATCTTTTAAAATCAGTTTCTCTCTTATTTTAATACCTTCTTCAATAGCATCATTAATTTCTTCTTTAAAAGCTGGCATTTCATCAATTGTTCTTCTATAAATTATAATAGGGGTGTTCCCATATCTCAGCAATGTCCTTGCTATATCAATGGCAACATTGCCACCACCAATAATTGCAATTTTTTCATTTGTAAATATATTGTGCTCTTTATTGATTTTTTTCAAAAAATCTATTCCTTTAAAAAAATATTTATTATCTATTTCAATATTTTCTGGAACTTTTCCTTTCCAAAGGCCAGTAGCTACAATAACAGCATCAAAATTTTCATAAAGAGAAGTTAATAACTTTGGAGTTACCTCTGTATTGGTTTTTACATCTATACCCAATGCTATAATGTTATCTATCTCTCTTTTTACTATATTTTTAGGTAGTCTATAGTCTGGAATTCCATATCTCAAAAGTCCACCTAACTCATTCTCTCTTTCAAAAATTGTAACATTAACTCCAAATCTTTTTAAAAAATATGCAGCAGCAAGTCCAGCTGGTCCAGAGCCTATAATTGCAACACTCTTTTTTAGTTCAAGAGAAGTTTTTTCCAATGGTATTTCAAGAGCATAATCACCAAGAAACTTTTCTATATCTCTAATTGAAACTTCTTCATCAAAATTGGCTCTGTTGCATTCATATTGACAAAAATGTGGACAAACTCTTCCACATGTGGCAGGAAAAGGATTCTCATTTCTAAGTATTTCAGCTGCATGTTTCAAATCACCCTTAACTATATGCATAATGTATCTTGCTATATTGATATTAGAAGGACAGGCTAAAGAACATGGTGATAATTTTTCTTTTACAACAGGCTTAAAAAATTTCCATGAACCTGTTAAATTTACCTCTGTTGTGGTGATAGATAAGGGCAATTTTGAAATATCAAATGATGATACAACTCCTTCATATTCAACTGTTTCCATTTTGACTCCTTACTAAATTATAAGCATCTAAAAGCGCTTTTTGATTGGATTCTATTTTTACAGGGATAAATTTCTCAACAGCTTTTTTTAAAGATGAAATTGAAACAAGCTCTGTTATACCTGCAAAAATACCTAAAATAGGCGCATTGATAATTGGCATTGTTTTGGTTCCCAATTTGTATTCCAATGCCAATTTGTTAACATCAAATGTAAGAATTTTAACTTTTTCTTCAAAATGGTAAAAATCTGGTGATTTATCACAATTAATTATAATAATTCCATCTTTTTTTATACCTAAGGAAACATCTATTGTTTCTGCAAGTTTGCCAGCCATTACTATAACATAATCAGGGGATTGAATTGGGCTTCTGTTTTCAATATATTTATCGTCAACCCTCACAAATGCTGCTACAGGTGCGCCTCTCCTCTCTGCACCAAAAGTTGGGAAAGATTGGGCAAATTTGCCATCAAGAAAAAAAGCATAAGCAAGCATTTTTGAAGCAATTACAGCTCCCTGACCACCTCTACCATGAAAACGAATTTCTATCATTGTTATATCCTTAAATTTTATTATAAACTACAATTAATGCAAGAGAAGGCTCTTTTATAGAACGATAACCATGATGAACGTCTGCTTCAAAGTAAAGAGAATCACCTTCATTTAATATAATATCATCACCTTCATCAGTAACAAATTCTAACTCTCCTTTTAACACATATACAAACTCTTCCCCTTCATGACTGAACATAACAATATCTTCTTTTTCCTTCACTTCAAAAGTTACTATGAATGGATCCATGTGTTTGTTAATCTTTTTATGTGCAAGTGATTCATAAGAATAGCCTAAGTCAATTCCTTTAACTCCTCTTCTTCCAGAAACTATTCTTTCACTTTTTCTAACAACTGTAACCTTAGGATTTTCTTCTTTTTCTTGAAAAAAATGTGCCAGATCTGTTTTTAAAGCAGAGGCTATTTTTAATAAAGTAGATATTGGGGGAGAAACCTGTTCATTTTCAACCTGAGAGATTAGTCCCTTGGAAAGGCCAGTTTTTTCACTAAGTTCTTGTATGGTTATATTTTTTTCTTGTCTAATTTCACGAATTTTACTGCCGATTCCAAGTTCTTTCAGTAAATGTTTTACTTTTTTTGGCATTTTTCTCTCTCCTTTTTTAGTGATACTAAATCATAGTTTGATTTAGTTAAAAAGTCAAAGAGAAAATGCCAAATTAAAAAAAATTAATTTACTATTTTTCCACTATTCATATTGTAGTCAACTAATACCCTGTCAATTCCTGGAAGAGTTTTTATTAATTCAGGTGATACCTCTACTGAAAGATTGTTTTCAATTATTGCTATAGCATTTTCATTTGGAATGTGGAAAGCTGATAAATTTTGTTTATCCAATGTTTCAAGAATTAAATCAATCTGCTCTTTTTTTGCCTTGTTGTTTAATAAAATAATCATTTTTTCCTCCTTAATTCTGTTTTAATTTTGTAAAAAAAAAGCCGTGAGCTTTAAACTCACGGCCAAAAAAAAGGCCGTGAGCAATATATAAAAGCCCACGGCCGGATAATACAATATTATCCTACCGTGGGCGCTTAAAATAAAAATAAAAGTAAAAATTACTTCTTGAAATCATATTAAAATCTCTCCTTAAACTTGTATACATTCATTACTATCACCTATTTTTAGTAAAGTCAAGCTTTTTTTATTAAAAATTTTCTGGTAAAATTAAAGTAAAAAGTCCTTTAAATGGCTCGATTTTACAAATATTATTTTGAATTAAAAAATTTTTTAATCTTTTTATAAGATTATATCTTGAAATAATTAAAAAGAATCGTGGCATAAAAGGATTTAATTTTATAATATAGAAAAATCTCTTTGGAAACTCTTTTCTCATTCTAATAAATAAGTGAGAATGAATTTTATTATGTTCCACACCAACCGGGTATCTGTTATGCAATATTAAAACATCTTTTCCAAGAAAAAATTCTTTAATTTCTTCAATAGATGCATATTTTTCTGGGTTTGAAAGTTTATTTAATGGTTTTAAAACAGAAATTCTATAATCAATTGGTACTCCATAATCGGGGTCAAGATAGATTACCTCGCAATCTTTAATTTTGTCAAGAGCTTTACTAAGCCAAATTTTCCTATAATCTTTTCCATCTGCATAAGCACCTACAATGCAATTATTGAAAAATGTAACACTATCTAAAATTTGCATGGATTCAAGCTTGCCAATGTAAAATTTATCAGGCTCCTTTTTACATTGAAGGTTAAATTGCATGGCAATGCTTTTATCTATATTAAGAGCATATTCAAAAATTTGTGAATTTTTGAAATAAACTTTATATTTATGATAGTAATCTGGCTCATTTTTATCAGGGGTTAAATACCATACTATTCCTATGTTTTTATCATTAAATAGATATTTTAATAGCACAAATTTTGCAAAATCTGAAAAATCACAAGCATATTTATTTTCCATATTTTCATTATTAAAACAATTTTTTTTGCTTCTCAAGGAAAAAGTTAAAATTTTTTTAATTATTCAAAAAGTGCTTTTGGAATGATTTTTAAAAAAATTGAGTAATTTTATTGAATCCATAATACAATTTTACGGTTTAAAGTTCATGGTTCAACGTTGAAAGATAGTTTAATAACTGTTAATGTATATTAAAAACATTGACAAAGAGAAACCTTTTAATTATTAAACTTTCCTAATGAAAAAATATTCAATATTGGGAATAGTAGTTTTTAACATATTTGTTATTGCTGCTGGAATATATTTTGGTGCTGTAAAATTTAACTCAGATAATTATAATATTATTCTACACCTCAGGGTGCCCAGAATAATCATGGCATTTATTATAGGTGGAGCTCTTGGGCTTAGTGGAGCTTTGTTTCAACTTGTGCTTAAAAATCCACTTGCAGATGGTTTTACAACTGGTGTAGCTTCAAGCTCAGCTCTTGGTGCTGTTGTTGCAATTAGCCTGGGGCTGCCTGTGTTTACAATACCAGTTGCAGCTTTTTTATCTGGTATGTTGGGACTTATTATTGTGTATAAAATTTCTAAAAGAGGGACAGGTTTAAACTCTGTTACTCTGATTCTTGCAGGAATAGTGTTAAATATAATTACAAGTAGTATCATAAGCTTTTTAAAATATTATTTTGATGAATCTGTTGGTACAATTGTATTCTGGCTTATGGGAGGATTTTATCAATTTGATACTTTAAAAATTTTAATAGTTTTTTTTAGCACAATATCATTTTTCATATTTTTTTATATTAATGGATTAAAATTAAATGTTCTATCTTTTGATGATATAACAGCTTCAAATATGGGGATAAATCAAAGATTTTTTAAGCAGATTTCATTTATTGGTGCTGCATTTTTAACTGCTATTTCTGTAAGCTTTTCTGGAATAATTGCATTTGTTGGATTAATTGTTCCCCATATTGTAAGAGGTTTTTTTGGTAGTAATATGAAGAGAGTTATTTTATACTCAACAATATTTGGAGCTGATTTAACATTAATTTCAGATACAGTGAGTAGAAGTATAATTCCCTCAGGTGCAGAGCTTCCTGTGGGAATAATAACTTCTATAGTAGGAGGTGGTTTTTTTATCTATATTCTTTTGAAAAAAAGGGATAAAATCTGGAATGAATAGTGTTTATACAATAAAAAATTTAAAATTTTCATATGGTAAGTTTCAATTATTCATAGAAAATTTTAAAATATTTAAAAATGATAAAATTGCAATTTTAGGAGAAAATGGTTGTGGAAAATCAACTTTACTAAATATTTTGTCAGCATATTACATTGAATATATTGGCGATATTCTATTTTTTAATAAAAATCTTAAATTTTTTAATGAAAAGGAGAGAGCTAAAAAACTTTCATATTTATCACAATTTGCAACAATCTCATTTAATTATACAATTTATGAAACTATACTTTTTGGAAGATTTCCCTATTTAAAAGGTGAAAAATTTTCAGAAGAGGATTACAGGAAAACCGATTTACTTTTAAAAAAATTTAATCTTGAAAAGTATCGAAACAGAGAGTTTTTTACTTTATCAGGTGGTGAAAAAAGAAAAGTTATGGTAGCAAGAACATTAAATCAGGAAACTGAAGTTGTTTTGCTTGATGAGCCAACAAGTATGGTTGATATAAAATTTTCACTTTTTATTTTAGATTACATTAGTAAGCTTAACTCAACAGTTATAGCTTCTATTCATGATATAAATCTTGCATTACAATTTTTTCAAAGATTTATATTTATGAAAAATGGTAAAATTATTTTTGATTTATGCCGTGATAAAATCAATGAGGAGGTGCTTTATGAAACCTATGAAGTTCGTTTTAACAGGATTGGTAGTTACTTTATTCCTGATTATTAATCTTAATGCTTATGCATACAATAGAATAGTAGTACTGGCTCCTGCTGCTGGTGATATTCTCAAAAAACTTGATGTTGCAGATAGAGTTGTAGGAGTAACAAAACATATGAGAGGTTTTAAAAATGCTAAAAAGGTAGGCTCACACATAAGGCCCAATATTGAAATTATTTCATCATTAAAGCCTGATTTGATAATTATTTCTTCTGTGAGATTTTTTAACAAAAATTTACAAAATCATATTAAAGCAAAGATTTATAAGTACAATCCTTATACTCTTTCTCAAATATTAAGTGCAATTCAACAGATGGGAAAAATGTTTAACAAAGAAAAAAGAGCAGATGAGTTGATTGTAAAATTAAAAGCAGAATTGAAAAGGGTTAAAAAGCTAAAGAGAAAACCAAAAGTAGTTTTTGAAATTATGCAAATTCCATATATTGTTGCAGGAAAAAGGGATATTATTAATGATATTATAGAAAAAGCAGGTGGAATTAACATAGTTAATGTTAATAAAAAACATGTTAGGTATTCGTATGAAAAGGTTTTAGCTGCAAAACCTGAGATATATTTGTATCAGGTTGGACCAATGAATAAAAATCCTGTGCCACCACAAAAAAGAGAATATCTTAAAGATTTAAAAGCAAAATTTATTAAAATAGATGAGAGGTCGTTTTCAAGACCAAATACAAAATCTTTTGATAATGTTCTCAAATTAAATAAAATTTTTATGGAGTATTAATGTTACCGATTGTATCAATAGTTGGTAGGCCAAATGTTGGAAAATCAACCCTTTTTAATGCATTAATTGGTGAACGAAAAGCTATTATTCATGATTTGCCCGGGGTTACAAGGGATAGAATTTATCAGATTGCAGAAATTAATGATAAAAAATTTATGCTTGTTGATACAGGTGGAGTCATTTTTGATGAAGAAAAGGAAATAGATTTGCAAATTAGAAATCAGGCTCTTTTTGCAATTGAGGAGTCTGATTTTATCATTGCTTTATTTGATATTCAAGCTGGAATTACTCCAATGGATAAAGAGCTTATTAATTTATTGAGAAAAAAAAATAAAAAATTTATAATTGCATTAAATAAAGTTGATAATGATAAATTGAAAAAGAACCTGGTTGACTTCTATGAATTTGGAAATGATGATATTGTTTTAATATCAGCTGCTCATAAAAAGGGTTTTGATGAATTACAGAAAAAAATTTATACCTCAATCCCTCTGGTTGATTATAGAGCTTATGAAAATTGCATAAAAATTGGAATACTTGGCAGACCAAATGTTGGGAAATCCTCTTTAGTTAATAAAATATTAGGTTATGAACGGGTAATAGTATCTGATATTCCAGGCACAACAAGAGATAGTGTGGATACTTTTTTTGATTATAAAGGGAAGCAATTTATGATAATTGATACAGCAGGTATTAGAAAAAAAAGTAAAATCAACTATCAAATAGAGAGAATTTCTGTGATTAGAGCAATTTCCACTATTGAGAGAAGCGATGTTGTACTTTTGATGCATGATGCATCTGAAGGGATAACCCATCAGGATAAGTCGCTGGCTCATTTGCTTGATTCTTATGGTAGAGGTCTGGTTATAGTATTGAATAAATGGGATAAAATAAAGGCAAATAAAGCTGTGGATCATGAAAAATATATGAACTTTGTAAAGAAGGAGTTGAAATATGTTAGTTATGCTCCTGTTTTAAAAATTTCTGCATTAACAGGGTACAATGTTAATAAAATTTTAAAATTGGTACAAAAAATTTATAAAAACCAGAGGCAAAGGATACAGACATCAATACTTAATCAATTCCTTGATTATATATTAAAGAAAAGCGCTCCACCATCATTTAGAGGTAAGCAGGTGAAAATAAAGTATATGACACAGGTAAGTAGTAATCCTCCTAAATTTGTTCTGTTTTGTAATTTCCCAGAAGGTGTAAAAGAGTCATATAAAAAATTTATTCAAAATCAGATAAGAGCAAATTTTGATTTTGAAGGAGTACCTATAAAATTATTTTTTAAGAAAAAGTGAATTCATTTTAAAGGATTTATCCAATAAGTTGATAATAACTGCTTTGTCTCTTTAGTTAAAAAAGGATTTGTAAGGTTAAATATCTTTCTGTTTTTTAACTTTGCTTTTTGTAAAACTTCTTTTATTGTATAATCGCCAATTATTTTTCCTTGGAGCAGCTTTGCAAGAGAGCCATCTTGTAATGAAAGGTTTAATCCTCTATTTAATGCTTTTGCAATTTCAGGAGTTTTAGGAGAAACATAGAGGTACATTCCAAGTGGATAATGGATTAAAAGATGTTTTTCTATTATAAGATTTTGGAATTGTTTGGCATATCTGTCCATTTCAAAAAAAATTTCATAAACACCACGTGGAAAAAAATCAATTCCATGATTCAGGTTTAACATCCTGAAGATATTCCTGTAGCATACCTGATATACATTGAATCCATTGTATTTTAAAATATCATAATCGCTCCAAGATAATCCTTGAGCAGAAACTAATTTTTTCAATTTTTGTATTGATGTATGTTTATTGAATAAATTTTGCTTTGACTTGTTAATAATAAAAATTCTATAGCCAATTAGCCCTCTGTAAATAGGATACCTTATTGGAATTAATGCTTTTTCATATTTTTTTGTTGAAGTAAATGTGCCTACATTTACAAGTCTACCTGTTTTTATCTCTTCAAATTCTCTTGGCTTTGTTATTTGAAAATTGAGATGTGAAATTCTATACTTTGCATCAGCTTTGTTGAGAAATAGCTTTATTAATTTTATTTTATAAATATCTCTTGGCTTAAACTTCACTAATTTAATATTTAAAATATTTTTTGAAGTAGAATCTAATTGAGCAAAGATAATTGATGAGGATAATATGAAAAAAATTAAAGAGTAAGATATTATTCTTACCAATTTAAGCTCCTTTTTGATTTAAACAATTAGTAATAGCTTCCTTTAAAGAAGATATTGTAAAAGGTTTTTTCAAAAAACTACAAAAACCAAAATTTTTATAATTAACCATAACATGGCTATCAGAATAGCCGCTATACACTATTGCCTTAATATTTTTGTCAATCTTTAAAAGATTTGAAATGCATTCTTTACCACCCATTCCTCCTTTTACAGTAAGATCAAGTAGAACAATATCAAACTTTTCTGCTTTGTAGTAATTAAGAGCTTCTTCTCCACTGCTAACAGTTGTAACATTGCAACCTAAAAATTCAAGTAACTCTTTTAAAGTATTTCTAATATTCTGATCATCATCCATAACTAATATTTTTAAATCTTTAAATTTTTCAATTTGCTCTTTTGAATTATTTAATTTATCCTTTTCTTGCAATGTGGTTTCTGTGTAAGCTGGTAGTGATATTTCAAATTCTGTGAACTCACCTTCTTTAGAATAAACTTTAATATCGCCATTATGTTTTTTTATTATTGAGTAAACAATGGATAAACCTAACCCACTACCACTGCTTTTTGTAGTGTAATAAGGAGTCCAGATTTTATCAATAACAGATTTTGGCATACCTGGGCCATTATCTTTAATATATATTTTTACATAATTATTGTCATTTACAGCTTTTATCCATATTTTCCCTTTATCTCCCATTGCTTGTTTTGAATTTAAAACTATATTTTGTATTACCTGGCTAATCTGCTCAGGATCAATATGAACAGGGTATAAATTTTCCTGAAAGTCAAACTCTACATCAATGCTACTACCTGTAAGTATAAAGAGAGTGGTGTCTTTTATTAGCTCTTTTAATTCAAAAAAAGGTTTTTTTAAAGGAGCTCCACCTTTGGAAAATGTTAATAATTGATGAGTCAATGATTTTGCAGTTTCTATTGCTTTAAATATTTTTTCTATTCTATTTTTTATATTCTCGATTTTACCACTATCAATTAACATTTTTATTAGTTCCATATTACCACTTATTGATGTAAGTATATTATTAAAATCGTGAGCAATACCCCCTGCAAGAATTGCAAGTGATTCTAATTTTTCTTTTGTAAGAAGCTCTTTTTCAAGTTGCTTAATGTAAGCAATATTTGTAATTCCTAAAATAATGAGATTTTCATTTCCTAATTTTAATTTTTTCCCTTTTATTAAAACAGGGAAAATATTTCCGTTTTTGTCAACAAATTCCCATTCAAATTCTGCATAGCCTCTATTACTTATTTCTTTTAATTTTTCATAAAAAATTTTTTTGTTATATTTATTGCTACTAAAGTCTTCTATTTTGTTTAATAGCACTTTTTCTTTTTCTACTTTTAATTTATTTGCAAAACTGTTATTGATTTCAATTAATTTTCCATTAATGTCAGTAATAATAATACCACCAGGCATGTTTTGAATAAGGTCGTGTAATTTTTGTGTTAATTCCCTGTTTTTCTCTTCTCTCAACTTAATTTCATGAAGCATGTTGTTAAGATGAGAGACTATTTCATTAATTTCTTTATATTTACTTTTTTCAAATTTAGTATTGTAATTACCCTTGGCTATAACTTTTAATTGATTGACTATATCTGTTAGATGCTTAGAGAAGAAGATTTTAAGAATATATGTTATTATTAATATAACCAAAAGGGAGATTATAATTGCTAACACAAAGTTTAATATAAGGACCTTTTTTATTGATGTATTGATGTTTTTTTCTGAATATGAAAAATATAGTTCACCAATAAATAAATTTTTGTAAAAAACTTTTTTCTGGATGTTGATTTTACTACTATTAAGGCAGTAGGAATTTTTTTTACTTTCTTTAAAAATTACCTTTTTATTCTGGTTTAATATTGTGATAGAACAAAGATTCTGATTGGTTATTAATAGAGATTTTGATACTTTAATCAAGTCTTCAATATCTACCTGCCAGAGGTAAGTTTGATAAAAGGGATAAATATTTTTAATTTGTTTGTGGATGTTTGCTTTAAACATTTCTACTTTATTATGGTAGTCAAAGATTGAATAGATAATAGTGCCCAAAATAATCGTGAAAATAATAGTAGTGGAGATGTATAGAATAAACTTTTTATGAAGGCTCTCTTGTTTCATAAATTAACCTAAATAGTTGTAGGTAATTGTAATTAATAACAATATAAACATTATAAATGTAAAGTCAATAATTTTTTCAAATTTTTTATTTTGCATCATAGATCAAAGAAATATCAATAGATTGTAAATTTCATTAATGGTTGTCAATCTATAATCCTTTTTTGAAAAGCAGGAAAGAATAAAATTAAAAAAGTTTAATTATGTTTTAAATTGCGTGTAAATATTACGAATGATAAGAGAAATTTTACAGTAAAAGTATGAAGAAATTAGTAAAATTAATGTGGTAACTATTTTAACAGAAAATATGGTCAAAATAGATTATCAATAGGTAAATATAAAATTTGGCAAAATTTCCATAAAAAATTAAGTATTGGTTCTATTAGCTAACTTATGTAAAGATTTTATATGATTTAAAAAATCAAGATTAAATTCTTGACTCTTAGTGTATTATAGACTATATAACGAATATGTCTCTAAATAAAAAAATAATAAATGCTGTGGAACTTGAAAGAGATAACATTTTTAATTTTTTGAAAAATATAGTTAACATAAATTCTTTCACTTCCAATTTTAATGGGATTGAAAAAGTTTGCAAAATCATAACAGATATATCTTCATATTTTGGCATTAATTTTGAGAAATATTTCCCTAACGAAAACTCTAAAAGATTCCATCTTATTTATAATAAAAGATTAAAAAAAAATTTTTATGGAATTATCGGTCACATTGATACAGTGCACTCTCCTGAGGACGATTTTCAATCATTATACAGGGAAAACAGTAAATTGATTGGACCTGGAGTTAATGACATGAAAGGTGGAATTGTGACAGCACTTTATTCTATCTTTATTTCAAGTACTTTAAATAAAAGACAATTACCAATAAAGATAATTTTTAATACTGATGAAGAAGTAGGTTCAAAAACCTCAAAAGATTTAATTGTAAGTGAAATGAAAAATGCAAAAGCAGTGTTTGTTTTTGAAGCTGGAAGGTTACCAGGGAATAAAATTATCTCAAACAGAAAAGGAGCAATGGAACTAAAAATTATGTGTTACGGTAAGTCTTCGCATGCTGGAGAATCTCCTGACTCTGGTATTAATAGTATTGTTGAACTATGTGATAAAATAACAGAATTATTTAAACTAAATAACATTATCTCAGAACTGAGCTTGCAGCCTGGTGTTATTACTGGTGGTACAGCAAGAAATGTTATTCCTGAAAAGTCAGAAGCTACTATAGATATTAGATTCGGAAAAAAGAGTGATAAAGAAACAATTGAAAATTTAATCAAAGAAAAATTATCAAAAAAAATTTTTCCTCAATCAAAAATAGAATTTAATTTAAATGCCCATAGAATGCCTATGGAAAAAAGCATAAGCTCAGAAAAATTTATTCAGAGATACATAGAAATAGGAAGAAAATTAGGTTATAATATAACTACTACTGGCTCAGGTGGTGTTTCTGATGCCAATCTTCTGTCAGAATATTGCCCTGTGCTTGACGGACTTGGACCTCTTGGAGAATTTTGTCATACAAAAAAAGAGTATATTATAGCAGAATCACTAATAGACAGGATAAAAATTTTTACCTGTTTTTTATCAGAATTAACCAATTAACTTAAAGGAGGGAAAAAATGAAAAAAATTATTTTTTTAATTGGAATTTTAGTTTTAAGTTTTTCATTTGCGTCAGCTAACACTTTAAAAATAGGACTATCTTCTGATATTCGTTCACTTGATCCTTATTTTCACAATGAAACCACTACTAATTCTGTACTCTCAAATATTTTTGAAGGGTTATTCTATTTTGATAAAGACCTGAACCCGTATCCTTTACTTGCAAAAAGCTATAAAGTGGTTAATAATACCACATGGATTATTTATTTAAGAAAAGGCGTTAAGTTCCACAATGGAAATCCATTTAATGCAGATGATGTTCTTTTCTCATTTAACAGAATTAAAAATTGGAAAAAATCAGGCTTCAAGTCAAAAGTAAATATGATAGAAAAAGTAGAAAAAATTGATGATTATACTGTTAAGATAACTAC
>CAZIZE010000049.1:0-12852 GCA_964543655.1 uncultured bacterium | reverse complement strand
GTCTAAGTTATTAACAATATTTAATTTGACAATAAATTTTCTTTTTGTTAAATAGTGTTTTAATATGGATAATCTAAAAGCTTCTCTTATTATCTACAATAATCCTTTGTATATTTCTCTGGCAAAGAATTTTGTAGAGTCTTTTATTGAATTATTAAAAATTGATAAAACATTTTCTAATAAAATTATCTTAATTACTGAAGAAGCATTAGTTCACACAATTAATCATTCGTATGAACCAGATGAAACAGGGGAGATTATTATAACCACCTATATTGAAAATTATAAGTTAACCCTTTGTTTCTATGATAAAGGGATACCCTATGCTCCAGAAGAAACAAAACCATTTAAACCTTTGAAAAAAGAGATACAGGACGATTCTTTAAGAATTTTTTTAATAGAAAAAATAGCTGATAAAGTTGAATGGTTAAACCATGGAAAAAAAGGAAAAGAGCTAAAAATATCTTTTAATCTTCCAGTAAAAGATATTACAGAGTTAATTGATATCTCCCAGGAAAAATTATTTTCAAGTGAAAAAAACATAGATTTAGCACCACCGCAAAAATATGATATTCATAGAATTAGAGACAATGAATATCTTCAGGTTGCTAAATGTATCTATAGAGCATATGGATATTCCTATCCAAATGAAGATTTGTATTATCCAGAAAAAATAAAACAATTAAATCAATCAGGAAAATTGATTGGTGTTGTTGCCACTGATGAAAAGGATAATGTTGTAGGACATTATGCACTTGAGAGATATGATTTAGGAGATATAGCAGAAACTGGCCAGGCAATTGTAGTTCCTGAGCATAGAAATAGAAAATTAATGGTAAAAATGAGAAATAAACTTGAAGAAATAGCAAAACAAATAGGATTAAAAGGTTTGTACAGTCAACCAGTTACAAGTTATACAATGAGTCAAAAAGTTAATATAAAGTTTGGTTCAAAACCGTTTGGAATTTTACTTGGGCTTGTTCCAAAAACATTGCATTTTAAAAGACTAAAAAAAGAACCATTATCTCAAAGAGAATCTTGTATGTATTATTTTAAACCACTAATATTCCCATATAAAAAAAGAATATTTGTATCTGAAAAATATGCCAATATTGTGAAATTTATTTATACTAATGGAAAATTTCCTGAACCTGAAATTTTAAACTCAAATGAAATAGTAGAGGAACATGGAGAAGTTATAACAAACTATTTTCCTGGATGGGATTTTGGAAAAATTACAGTAAAGAAAGTTGGAAAAGACAGTTTTAATTTAATAAAAAAAGGTTTTTTATTTTTAACTATGAAGACATCTGCAGAAGTTATATATATTGATCTCCCTCTTGAACAGGAAGGATGTGATATTTTAATGGATAAATTATTTGATATTGGTTTTATTTTCAGCTGCATTTCTCCATTTGAATTAAATGGTAATGACATATTTAAAATGCAATTTTTAATTAATGATTTAGATATTGAATTACTTAATATTGAAGGAAATGATGCAAAAAAAATTTTTAATTTTATAAAAGAAGAGTATAACTGGCAAAACTTTGAAAATATTAAAATATAAAAATTATAGATATCTTTTTGTTGCTCAACTTGTTTCACAGCTTGGAGACAGGATTCATTCTCTTGCTTTATTATGGATTACATATAAATGGTCACAATCCTCCTCTGCTGTTGGAGGAATAATGATTGCTACTACATTACCTGGAATTCTTATTTCTCCTTATGCTGGTTCTGTTGTAGATAAGTTTAATAAATCCAAAATAATGGCTCTTGCTGATTTAATAAGAGGTTTTCTTGTGTTTTCCCTTTTTTATATTTCTTTAAAAGGATTTCTCAATTATAAAATTCTTATTGTAATATCAATCTTTCTTTCCATTGCATCAGCTTTTTTTAATCCATCTGCATTAGCATTGTTACCAGAATTAATCCCATCAAAATATTTAACAAATGCAAATGCACTTAATCAGATGAGTAATAGTGCAAGTGCTGTTATTGGACCGTTATTTGGAAGTGCTATAATTTCAATAATTGGTGTGCCAATGGCATTTTTGTTTAATTCATTCTCTTTTTTCTTTTCAATGTTTTTTGTACTTAAAATGAATGTAACAATATTATTTGATAAGGTTAGTTCTTCTATTATCAATGCTAAAAATAGTTTTTTAGAAGTTATTAATATACCTATTTTAAAAAAACTATTACTACCAATTGTTATTGTTAATTTTTTCTTTTCATCAGTTGTAATAATTGTGCCAATTGTTGCTGAAGGAATTTTTCATCTTGGCGCAGCAGGTATTGGCTATATGATGAGTGCATTTGGAACAGGTATGTTGTTAGGAACAATTTTACTTTCATTTTTTAAAAAATTTAATAAACTTTTAATATTAATTGTAAGTTTTTTAGTTATGGGATGTTCATTTTTCATTATGGGAGTATTTTTAAATTTTAATGTTTCTTTAATTTCTCTATTTATGGCAGGATTATGTTTAACAGTTTTAAATATAATATTAATAGTTATGTTTCAAGAATTAATACCTTTTACAAACAGGGGAAAGGTTATGGCTATAATTACAGGAATTGCCCTATCTATGCAACCTCTTTCTTATGGTGTAACAGGAATTATTTTGGATAAAATAACATCTTCAACAATGTTGATAATAAGTGGAATAATAATTTTTTTAACAGGAATATTTACCTTTTTTATTAAAGAGTTAAAAATCTTATCTAACAGGGAGATAAAAAATGGATAAATATATGCTACTTAAAAAAGTCATAGAAAAAGTTCCTGCATACAGAAAATTCTCTATTGAAAATAAAATAAATTGTAATACAAAATGGGAAGATATACCTTTTACAACAAAAGAAAACTATCTTTTAAAATACAAATTAGAAGAACTCTGCTGGAATGGTGAACTTGATAAAGCTCACCTGATAGGTTCTTCATCAGGATTTGGAAGTTCTGGCTCAATTTTTTGGCCTAAAAGACCTGAAGATGAAAAAGATTATTTAAAAAATGTGGAAAACTTTTTAATAAAAATTTATCAAATTAATAATAAAAATACCTTGATTCTTGTGTGTCTTGCTTTTGGAACTTGGATTGGTGGAATGCAGATTGCATCTACTATAAGGTATCTCTCTGTAACAAATAAGTACAAAATAATCTGTTCCACTCCTGGTTTGAACTTAATTGAAGCTGTTGAAATTTATAAATTAGTGGAAAAACATATTGACCAAACCTTAATAATTACAAATCCTTCAAATATTCCTTTGATTAAGGCATTAATGGATAGAAATGGAATAAATTATAAAAATGGAAATATATTTTTTCCTGTTGTTGGTGAGTATTTTAGTGAAAGAATGAGAATAAAGATAGCTGAAGATTTTGGACATGAAAAGGATTATCAATTTTCTATATGGACAGGATTTGGCTCTGCTGATACAGGTGATATTGGTATTGAAACAGAAGCAACCATAAACTTGAGAAAATATTTTTTTAAAAATCCTGAACTATCAGAAAAAATATTTGGTACCAAGGATACTCCAATGATTTTTGAATTATCACCAAAACCTTACATTGAAATTGTAAATAAAGAAATAATTGTCACCAAAGACCAAATTGTTCCTTTAATAAGGTATAACACAAAAGATAGAGGTGGATTGCTGTATACTGATAAAATTAAAAATATTGTTCCTGAAAATTTATTAAACTCTCTTCCTGAAAAAATGCTCTATGTATATGGAAGAACAAGTGATAGCATTATTTTTTATGGGACTAACCTAAGTATAGGAGAAATACAAAATTTCCTTTTAGGTCTTGATAAATCATATAATTATGGTGGATTGTATCAGGTACAGACACAAAATGTTGAAGGCATCCAGATTTTTACTTTTTTAATTTACACAACCAAAGACTACAAATCAACACAATTAAAAGAAAAATATAAATCAGCCCTGCTCGATTTTTTATTTGAGGATAGCAATGAGTTTAAGTTTAAATACAATCATCTTTATTCCATTGTTGGAGAAAGATTAATTGAGGTAAAACTTAAAGACATTAAAAGTTACAATGCTCGGTTAAAACATAAATTCATAGTTGAGGTATCTTAAAATGATGTATAATGAACAGTTTGCTCTAATAAAAAAGGTTTTTGAGAATTCAAAGAAAGCTCCATTTTATAAAAATAAATACAAAGGTTTAATAGTTAATAGGCTTGGGGATTTTCAACAGCTTCCTGTTTTGACCAGACAGGAACTTTATGAAAATTCATATCCAAAAACTTTAAATATGCTCACCATTCCTGAAAAAAATTTTATTGTTACATCTACTGGAGGCTCAACTGGTATTGCAAGATATACAGTATTAACCTATGAAGAATGGGATAAATTTGTTGATATGCAGGCATTTGCCTTTAAGAAATTAGGAGTTAAAGATAGTGATATAATTGCAAATATCTTTGTTGCAGGAAGTTTATGGCCTTCATTTATTGCTTCACATGATGTTATAAAAAAAATTGGTGCTATTCATTTACCTATTTCTGCAAATATTGATATAGAAAAAATTTATCACTATTGTTTAGAATTTCAACCAACTGTAATAATATCTTTACCTACCTTATTTGTGTTTCTTGCTGATAAGGTAAATGAAAAAGGAAAAAAATTTACCAGACTTCACACAATTCTCTATGCTGGAGAGCATATGAGTAAAGAGGTTAGAGATTATATAAGCAAGACTTTAAAAGTCAACAATATTAAAGCATTAGCATACACAAGTGCAGATGCTGGTTTAATGGGATATCAATGTGAATATTGTAAACCTAATGAGTATCATCTACCTGTTAAGTTTCAATGTATTGAAATCTGGGATTTTGAAAAAAATAAACCTTGTGAATATAATGAAGAGGGAGAAATACTTGTTACCAACCTTGCAAGATTATCAATGCCAATAATACGGTATAAAATAGGAGATGTTGCTTATTGGAAAAAGGGGGCATGTAAATGCAATGATACCAATCCACTATACACACTATGCGGACGAGCTGGAGATGATTTTAAACTTGGTGGAGCATATATCTCAATGAATATTTTTGATAAGGCTATTGGGAAATTTGCAGGAAAAAACTCTATAAGCATGAATTATTGCTTTGAAATTGAGGATATAGGAAATAAAATTGCATTATCTCTTAAAATTGAATCTGGTAACCCTGAAAAATCTAAGAAATATTTAGATTTAATTAAAAAGGAAATCATAGAAAATATTCCTGAAATTAAAACAGGACTTTCAATTGATTATATAAAATTTTTTAATATAGAATTTGTTAAACTTGGGACACTTGAAAGAAACAAAATAACTGGTAAAATAAAAAAATTAATAGATGAAAGGGTGAAGGAATGAAAAATAAATTTAAATACTTATCAATGCTTTTTAATGAAAAGAATGTTCTTGAAAAAGATACAAAAATAGAAGAAATATTTTTCTTTGCCTTAAAAGAAGTTTTTACTCATCATTATAATAATTGCATTGTTTATAGAAAATTATGCAATCAAGAAAACTTTTATCCTGATTCTTTAAATAATCCAGAAGATATTTCAAAAATTCCATGGATTATGGTTAATGTTTTTAAAAAATATCATTTAACCTCGGTTCCAGATGATAAAATTGTAAAAACTTTTACATCAAGTGGAACCACTGGAGAAAAAAGCCATATATCATGGGATAAAGAGTCATTTGAAAGACAGAAAACAATGAGAAATAAAATTATGGAAAATTATGGTCTAATCACCAGCACAAAGGTTAATTATCTTTGCTTTACATATTCTCCTGATATTGCAGGAGATAGAGGTGCTCCTTATGCTCACACTATGTATACAAATTTTGCTCCTGCTAATAGAAAATTTTTTGCAATTCATTCTGATTGGGAAGGAAAAGAGTTTTTTGATCCAGCTGAATGTACTGAAATATTGAAAGAATTTTCTAAAACCAATTTACCATTACGAATAATAGGATTTCCCGCATTTGCATGGAAGACTTTACAATATCTTGATCAAAAAAATATTAAATTTAATTTTTCCAATAAAGATAGTTTAATAATATTTGCTGGTGGCTGGAAAGCCATGGCAGATGAGGAAATTCCCAAAAGTAAATTCTACAATTATGTAGAAAAATACCTTGGAATCAGCAGAACTCAAATAAGAGATGTTTATGGTTTTGTAGAACATGGAGTGCCATATATTACCTGTGAATTTGGGAATTTTCATGTTCCAATATATTCAAAAGTTTTTGTTAGAAAACCAGGTAGTTTAAAACTGTTAACCTATGGTGAAAAAGGGATGCTTCACATGATTTCACCCTACAATATAGCCCAACCTAATATTTCTGTATTATCAACAGATTATGGTATAATTGAGAAAAATTGTAAATGTGGAAGAAATAGTGATTATATAATCCTTGTTGGAAGAGCTGGTATTAAAAAACATCAGGGATGTGCTATAACAGCAGCTGAACTATTAAAAGTAAAAAAAATATAGAGGGGATTTCAATGAAAAATTATATATTTGGAAACATACTTGATGAAAAAATAGATAAAAACATAATAAATAATATTTTAAATGAAGCTGAAAATTTGAAAAAAGAGATAAAAAAAATTTCTATAAAAAAAATAATAGAAATTCTGGATACTCTTGCAAACAAATGGAGTGATAGTGAATTTTTTTACAGAAAAGAAGCGTTAAAAATGGTTCCAAATTATATTGGTTTTAGTAAGGAAATGGTTGAAGCTGGAATTGAAGTAATGATAGATTTATTAAGAAAAGAAAGTATTTTTACAAGATTAAATACTGACCTTGGAAATTACAGATATTTAGACAATTGGGTTCTTGATGAAAATTTTAAAGGATATATAAAAGCTCAACCTCTTGGTATTGTTGCCCATATTTCTGCAGGAAATGTTTTTGTTGGAGGCGTTGATAGCCTTATTCAGGGTATAATTACAAAAAATGTCAACATAATGAAAATGTCTTCCAATGATCCAATTTTTCCCATTTTATTTGCAGAAAGTCTTAAAACTGTTGATGAAACTGGAATTTTGTATAAATCTTTAGCAATTATTCCATGGAAAGGTGGAGACGAAGAAATAGAGAGTGTTTTGAAAACAAGATGTAATGGAATTGTAGTTTATGGTGGAGCTGAAACTATAAAAAGTTATAGAGATGGTCTTGGATTACATACTAAATTAATTGAATATGGACCAAAGTATAGTTTTGTAATTGTTGACAGCAATGAATTAATGAAAAGAGGGATAAAAAATGTCTCAAGATTAATTGCAAAAGATGTAACAATGTGGGAACAATCTGCATGTTCATCTCCTCATGTAGTTTATATAAACAGCTACGATGTGGCAGAACAACTATTATATCAGTTATCTGAAGATTTAGAATATTGGTCTCATATTTATCCCAAAGGAAGAATAGATGACGATTCAGCAACAGAAATAACAAAATTAAGAGAGCTTGCAAAAGTTGAAAAAGCTATGGAAATTTCAGATTATAGATTTTCATCTGATTTAAAATGGACAGTTATTCTTAATAAAAATCCATCCTTTCAAACCTCTTGTCTTCACAGAACTATAATAATTAAACCAGTAAAAAATATTGATGAGATTTTAGTTTATATTAAAGATATGGGAAATTTTTTTCAAACAGTTGCACTTGTAACATCAGATGAGGATGCTAAAAAGATTTCTATGAAACTTGCAGATATAGGAGCTGATAGATTTGTTGAACCAGGAAAAATGTCTGTTAGAAAACATGGGACTCCTCATGATGGTTCAAGGGGATTGGGAGAACTTGTTAAATGGATATCACTATCAAGAGATACCATTGAAGCATCTACCTTTAAAATTAATTGGAAAAAATATGATAAAGAAGAAGATTATTTTGATTTTTTACCTGATGATAAAAGAGATAAAGTAACATTTTCAAGATTACAATACATTGTAAATTACTGCAGAGAAAAATCTCCTTTACTTGCTGAAAGGTATAAAGGTCTTGAATTAAAGAATTTTGAGGATTTTTTAAAATTTCCACTAATGACAGGGGATGATTATAAAAAGTTTCTTCCTCCTTATGGAAATGGATTACTAACCTCTTCTGTTAAAAGTGGATATATATTTTCAAGTGGTGGAACAACAGGTTCTCCCAAATTAGTTTACAGAACTCATGAAGAACAACATTATAATGCATTAAAATTAGGCAAAGGTTTGGCTTTATCAACACTGGAAAAAGGAGATGTAGTTGCAAATCTTTTATTTGCAGGTAATCTATGGGCTTCTTTTGTTTCATTTAATCAGGCACTTGAACATACAGGCTGTCAGATACTTCCAATTGCAGGTAATATAGGGATTGAAATTGTTAATTATTTAAGGCTATTCAAAGCTAATGCTGTGATTACAATACCTTCTGTTTTAATTAGCATAGCCAACTATGTGGAAAAAAACCAGATTAATGATTTAAAAATTGAAAAAGCAATCACAGGAGGAGAGCATCTTTTTGAAGGAGCAAAAGAGTATTTAAAAGAGATACTTGAAATTAAAGAATTTTACTCAACTGGCTACACAACAAATGATACAGGAGCTATAGGATATCAATGTAAAAAATGTTGTGGTGGAATTCATCATGTACATGAAGATCTTCATTATGTTGAAATACTTGATATATCTACAGGTTTACCAGTAAAACCTGGAGAGATTGGAAAAATTGTAGTAACAAATCTTCAGAGAACTCTCATGCCAACTATTAGATACGATGTAGGTGATCTTGGAAGATGGATTGAAGGAAAATGTGTATGTGGTAGAAATACTCGCCTTTTTGAATTATTAGGAAGAGCAGATGAAATATTAATTATTGGAGGTGTTAATATTCAACCGGAAACAATTGCTTCTGCTGTGCATGAAGTTGAAGAGCTATCGGAATATTTTCAAATGATAGCAGATTTAGATGGATTCAGAGATATATTAATAATTAAAGCTGAAAAAAAGGAAAATTTTTCTGAAAATGATTCTATTATAGCTAAAAAATTGGAAGAAAAAGTTTATAAACATTGCAAAGAAATAAAAACAGTGGTTGAAAAAGGACTTGCAGCACCTTTAAAAGTGGAAATTTTACCTCCAGGCACAATAGAAAGAAATCCGAAAACTGGAAAAATTAAAATTTCTATTGACAAAAGGTTAAAATTTTAATCATTATACAATCAATGTTTAGAATAGCAATAATTGATGATGAGAAAGGAATGCTGCATTTTCTTGAAAAACTGTTTCAAATTAAAGGTTATGAAGTTTTTACATTTGAAACAGGAGAAGATGGATACAACTTTATAAAAAATAATCAGGTAGATGCTGTTCTTTTAGATGTCAAACTTCCAGATATTGATGGAAGTGTAATTCTCGAAAAAATAAAAAAAGTAAACAGAGAACTTCCTGTTGTTGTTATGACTGCTTATGGAGATGTAGAATCAGCAGTTGAGTTTATGAAAAATGGAGCTTATGATTATGTTACAAAACCATTTCCAAAAGAAAAAATAATAGAGTTAATAAAAAATTGTTGTGAAAAATATGCTCTACACCGTGAAAACAGAGAATTAAAAAAGGAGATTTTAAAAACTCGATTTTCACCAGATTGCATAATCTATAAAAGTAAAGAAATGTACGAAGTGTTAGAGCTTGCAAAAAGTGTTGCTACTACAAACTCTACTGTTCTCATTCAGGGTGAATCTGGCACAGGTAAGGAATTAATTGCAAAGTATATTCACCACTTTAGTGATAGAAATAATAATATTTTCCTTCCAGTAAATTGTTCTACTTTAACAGAAAATCTATTTGAAAGTCACCTATTTGGGCATATTAAAGGAGCTTTTACTGGAGCAATGAGAAACCATAAAGGAATTTTAAAAGAAATTGATGGTGGCACTCTTTTTTTAGATGAAATTACAGAAATTTCACCAAAAATTCAGGCAAAGTTGCTCAGACTGATACAGGAGAAAGAGTTTATCCCTGTTGGTTCTTCAAAGATAGAAAAGGTTGACATAAGAGTAATTGCAGCTACCAACAAAGAGCTTTTAAGGGAGGTTGAAAATGGTAATTTCAGGAAAGACCTTTATTATAGGTTAAATGTTATTTCAATAAATATTCCACCTTTACGGGAGAGAAAAGAGGATATTTCACCTCTGGTAAAATATTTTGTTAAACTTTTTGGAATAAAATTTAAAAAAGTTGTTAGAGGAGTAGATGAAGAAGTTTTTAAGATTCTTGAAAATTATAATTGGCCAGGTAATATTAGAGAATTACAAAATATAATAGAGAGAAGTGTGTTATTAATGAAGAAAGATATTTTTAATATAGATTGTCTACCTAATGATATTCTCAGCAAAGTTGAGGTAACTAAGGATAATATCAATACCATTCTTCCTCTTGATGAAGTGGTTAAAAATTATATTAAAAGAGTTTACCTTTTAACTGGAAAGAATAAATTAAAAACAGCAGAACTTTTAAAAGTTTCAAGGAAAACAATAGATAGAAAGCTAAAAAGCATGTAACTTTAACAGGTTAGATGAAAACTCTTAAAAAGAAAATTCCTTTATTTTTCCTTATTCCAACTTTATTGATGTTTTTTTTATTTTCTGGAATCTCCATTTATCTAATTGATTATTATATCAGGAAATTAGCTCAAAATAAAGTGCAGTATGATTTAAATTCAGCACATGAAATTTACTACAATGAACTTGACAGAATTAAAAATATTTTAAAATTTTCATCAAAACTTTACCTTATAAAGCATTCCATTACAAAGCATGATACAAATATGTTACTTGCTGAAATTCAGAGAATTAGAGTAGAGGAGCATCTTGATTTTATTTCCATTGTGAATAAAAACGGTTATGTAATGGTCAGGTCAAGAAACCCTGAAAATAAAGGTGATTACATGGGAAATGACTCAGTTATTAGAAAAGCTTTAATTGGTGAAACTGTGGTTTCCACAGAAATATGGAACTCTGAAAAATTAAAAGCAGAGGGTAAGGAATTAGCGGAAATTGCAAAAACAAAGCTTATACCAACTCCCAAAGCCATACCTACAAAGCAAAAGATAGAAACATCAGGAATGGTATTAATAGCATCAGCTCCTATTTATGATGAAAAATATAGAATTATAGGTGCAATTTATGGTGGAGTTTTGTTGAATAAAAATTATTATATTGTTGATAAAATAAAGGAAACAGTTTTTGGTAACAAAGCTATTGGTACAGCTACAATATTTATGGGTGATTTAAGAATTTCTACTAATGTTAGATTAAAAAGTGGAAAAAGAGCTGTAGGTACAAGATTGTCAAAAGAGGTTTACAATAGAGTGATAGTTGATGGAGAAAAATGGATAGATAGAGCTTTTGTTGTAAATGCGTGGTATATTACAGCTTATGAACCTATTTATAATATAAAAAATGACATTATTGGTTCTTTATATGTTGGAGTTCTTGAAGAACCTTTTAATAAAATAAGAGATAATATTTCCTTAATTTTTATTTCTTTACTTCTTCTTGGAGCAGGTTTAACATTTATAGTTTCACTTATATTTGCCAAAAGGATAGTTGCGCCTATTACACATCTTGAAGAGAGTATTAAAAAAGTTGCAAAAGGGAATTATGAAGACTTTGTTGAAATTGAAACTGATGATGAAATTGGTCGTGTTCAAATGGAATTTAATAGTATGATTAAAGCATTAAAGGATAAAGATGAGGCAATAAATAAACTTTACAGTAATCTTGAAAATAAAGTTAAAAATAGAACAGCAGAATTAGAAAAGAAAAATGTGGAATTAATAAATGCAAGGCAAGAGTTATACAAATTAATTGAAGAAAAAGAGAATCTCATTGCAAAATATAGAGAATTGCAGAGTGAGCTTGTCCACACTTCAAAACTTGCTGCAATAGGTGCTCTTGCAGGTGGGGTTGCCCATGAGATCAATACTCCGATAGCTATCATTAGAGGAAATATTGAACTACTTGAAGTATATCTTGAAGAAAAGGGATTTTCTACAAGTAAAGAAATGCAGTTAATAAAAGAGCAGGTTATTAGAATGCAAAAGATAATAGATAGATTACTACAGTTTTCAAAAAAGACAGATTCAACTTTTAAAGAAATAAATATAAACTGCCTTATAAAAGAGATTACTGAACCGTTGAAAAAATTAAATATTCCTATAAACTTAGATTTTAAACAGGAAGTTGTAATTGAATCTTATGAAACACAATTAAGGGAGGTTTTTACAAATATTATACTTAATGCAATTGATGCAATAAGAGAAAAGGGAGAGGGTGCCCTGACCATATCATTGGACAAAGAGGAAAATATTGTTGAGATAATTTTCTCAGATACAGGTATTGGTATTGAAAGTGAAAACCTTAGAAAAATTTTTAATCCTTTTTATTCAACCAAAAAAGATGGAACTGGATTAGGGCTTGCTATTAGTTTATCTATAGTTAAAAATTTAGGTGGAGATATAAAAATAGAATCTCAAAAAGGGAAGGGGACAAAAGTAATAATTTATCTCTATAATTAATATTAAAAAAATTTTAATTTTCCCTTGACAATTGTAGAAAAAAATATTATTAGGCGTCTCCATTCGGGGCATAGCGCAGTCTGGTTTAGCGCACCTGCCTTGGGAGCAGGGGGTCGGGGGTTCAAATCCCTCTGCCCCGATTAAAAATAATTGTTTTAATGTCTGTACAACTCTTTCCCCTATGCTCTTTCCCAATAAAAATTATCAAAATTTATAAAGCAACAGATTTTACCGGTTAATGCT
>CAZIZE010000048.1:0-2773 GCA_964543655.1 uncultured bacterium | reverse complement strand
GATAATGTATCAAGGAAAAGTGATTTGCCAAATCTTCTGGGACGGGATAGAAAATAATACTTGCCTGAATTTATTAATTTATGAGCAAAACCTGTTTTATCAACATATAAATAGTTTTCTTCAATTATTTCACTAAAAGTCTGAATACCTATGGGAAGTTTTTTTAAATTCATATTGATAAATTAACAGAAAATTTAGATAAGTTCAAGATTTTATTAGAAATTAAGACTTAAATTTTAATAAGAAAACAGAGTTAACATAAAAATTTATAACAAATTCACAAAATATATACCACCTCTATTTTATTCTGGAATTATTGAAATAAATTTATAATAGCAGATTAAGTTAATTTTCATTTACAATTTTAAAACAATATCAGGTTAACTATTTCTATTTACCATCTTCAATTTCATTAAAAATGACTCAACATTTAATAACTTTTCTCTATTTATTTTTAATAAATACCCCTTTTTATCAACTAATGATATAAAATCTCTAATGTTTAAATTTCCACCTTTTTCAGGTGAAAATGGGCAACCACCTAATCCACCAAAAGATGTGTCAAATTTTTTTATTCCAAAATCAAGTGCAGTTTCTGCATTTATAAATCCGTTACTTCCTATATTATGAAGATGAAGAGAAAAATTTTTAAAATCATATTTTTTTAAAATTTTTTTTAACTGCTTCTCAAACAATTTAGAATCTGCATTTCCCCAAGTATCTGACAATGTGATGTCTGTTACTCTGTTTTCAATAAAAAAATCTATAACTTTGAAAAGTTTTTTATCATCAGGTAAATCATTTAAAAAGGGTGTGCCAAAAACCATTGAAATAGCAGCTCTTAAATTTATTTTGTAATTCCCTGCTTCATTAAAAATATTTTTAAGATTTTTAAGGCTACTATCTATATTTCTTCCAAGGTTTTTTAAATTATGTTCCTCACAAACACTTACAAATAGAACTGCTTCTTTAATCTTTGTCTCCACACAATTTTTAAATCCTCTCAAATTTGGAACAAGAGCGCTAAAATATGCATCTTTTAACATTTTATGCTTTGAAAGAGATATGCTATCACTTAATTGTGGAATTAATTTTGGATTAACAAAAGATGTTATTTCAAGATGCTTTATCCCAGAGTCAATGATGAGATTTATTAGCTTTACTTTATCCTCTGTTGATACAATATATGGCTCATTTTGAAGACCATCTCTTAAAGTTACATCATTAATTATGATTTCCATACAAACATCATATACTTTTTTTAAAAATTTTTCAACAAAGAAAAAGTTATTTAACCAGTATTTAACAGGTATTAGCACAAGAAAATTTCTTGCAATTTTTTGATTTTATGTTATAAATTTTATATTTAAAAAAGGATTTTATTATGAAAAAGGAAATAAAACTAAAAGAACATCATAATTATGTAGCCTTTTTTTTGACCCTTTCCTGCAACCTTAAATGCCCTTATTGCATAAATGCTCATGGTGGAAACAGTGATGTTAGAAAAGTGTCTCGTCATCTTTCAGGCAAAGAATGGGTAGAAGCTGCTAATAGACTTATTTTAAGGGATGATTTACCACTTACTTTGCAAGGAGGAGAGCCTACTCTTCATAAAGACTTTTATGAAATTGTCAATGAAGTAAAACCTGAAATAAAAATGGATTTGCTTACTAATATGATGTTTGATGTTGATGAATTTATTAGAAATGTACCTGTGTGGAGATTTACAAGAGAAGCACCATATGCAGCAATTAGAGTTAGCTATCATCCAGGACAGAATGACATTGATGATTTAATAAAAAAGGCTTTTAAAATGCAGGAAGCAGGTTTTAGAATAGGATTATATTCAGTTGAGCATCCAGATGAAAAAATTAGAAAGCATATATTGGAAGTGCAGAAAAAATGCTTAAACTTAGGCTTGGATTTCAGATTAAAGGAATTTCTTGGAGAATATAATGGGAAGCTTTTTGGTACTTTTAAATATAGTGGATGTGTTAATAGTGATAATTTAAAAAAATGTAAATGCAGAACAACTGAATTAATAGTTGATCCATCTGGTTTGATTTATAAATGCCATGCAGATTTATATAATCACAGAAATCCAATAGGTCATATTCTTGATGAAAGTTTTACAATAGATGAAATAGACAAATTTAGAGAATGTAACTTTTTTGGCCAATGTAATCCATGTGATGTAAAAGTAAAAACAAATAGATTTCAAATATTTGGTCATACAAGTGTTGAGATTATAGATATAGTGGAGTAAATGTTCAATGAAATTTAGTGAGTTAAAAAATTTTTCAAAAAGCATCAGAAAAAAGATAATTAAGATTGCCAACCTATCAAATTCACCACATGTTGGGACATGCCTTTCATGTGTTGATATTCTTGTGGCATTATACTTTTATAAGTTAAATTTAGAACCTTGGGAATGTAGAGATATTTTTATTTTAAGTAAAGGCCATGGGGCAATGGCACTTTATGCCACTTTAAATGAAAGAGGGTTTATTTCAGATAAGGAGCTTTTAGGTTATTACCAAAATAATGGAACCTTGCCTGCTCACCTTGACCGTGTTACTTCAAAATATATTGAAGCATCAGCAGGTTCCCTTGGGCATGGATTCAATATAGGTCTTGGTTGGGCGTACGGGTTTAAAGTTCAAAGTTCAAAGCTCAATGTTGAAAATGCTGAGAATAGAAAAAGGGAAGTATTTGCATTAATTGGTGATGGTGAAACTCAGGAAGGTAGCATCTGGGAAGGAGCCATGTTTGC
>CAZIZE010000047.1:0-11481 GCA_964543655.1 uncultured bacterium | reverse complement strand
CTATAAGCCTTAAAGCAATCTCTGTTTTATCAACATAGTAACAATTTTCTTCTATTATTTTGCTAAAAGTCTGAATGCCTATTGGAAGCCTTTTCATATTGACAACTTATCAAAAATTTTGGATAAATTCAAGATTAATTTCGGACGTAACAACTAACAATCAATTTATTTATCTGCTTACAAAGTGAAAGAGGATTAGGAGCTGTTCTAATTGGACGGCCAATCACAAGATAGTCTGCTCCATTTTCTATAGCCTCTGTAGGAGTTACAATTCGTTCTTGATCATCATTTGAAATAGAAGATTCTTTAAATCTAATTCCAGGTGTGATAATTTTAAGTGAATTGCCAAACTTTTCTTTTATAAATTTAGCTTCGTATGCAGAGCATACAATCCCAGCACAATGTGATTTAAATGCATAATCAGCTTTCTTTAACACAAAGTCTATTATAGTAATATTTCTGTTTTCTGTTAAATCTCTCAGATTTTTTTCATTTAAAGATGTGAGGAATGAAACAGCAAGAAAACCTTTAAAACCTGTTGGCTCAACAACAAATTTATAAAATTTTTCATATTCGTCAAGGTGTACTGTAATAAATGTAGGATTAAGGTAAAGAAGGTTTTTTACTGCTCTGTATACAGTATTTGGTATGTCATGCAGTTTTAAATCAAGAAAAATTTTAATGTCATGGGTTTTTAAAATTTTTTCCACCCATTTAATTCCAGCTTTATAAAAAAGCTCTAAGCCTATTTTAAATATGTCAACTTCTGGCTTCAAAATTTCTATAAAATATTCAGCTTCCTCTATATCAGAAAAATCAAGTGGAAATATGATTCTTTTCATAATACTATTTGAAATTATTAAATAATCCTTTTAATCCTTTTTTAATATTTTTTATTTCTTTTTTTTGCTGCTTAATCTGTTGTTTAATATTTTTTAAATCAGGTTTTTTTAAATTGTTAATTAACTGATTTTTAAAAAGATCCTGAATATCAGTTTTAATTTCAGGTTTGTTTAAACTTCCTGATATGAGAATATGTATAATTGCACCAAGTATATTGGCATCTACTCTGCCATTTATTATGTTTTTGTTAAGATCAACAATAAGATTTTTTGAGGAAAATTCTGTTTTTTTACTTTTTAAATCAAAATCAGATGTAAGAATTTTATTATTAATTAATGTTTTGAGAAAACCATTTCTATATACTTCAATTGTTATATCAACTCCTGTAAATTTTTTTATTGTCCTGAAAAGATTGGTATTACCAAAAACTCCTTTATCAAAATTTATATTTAAAACACCCTTTTTAGTGGAAACATTGTAGTCAAGGTTTAATTTTGCAATTGTTTTAAATATTGTAGGGTAAGAAAGAGTTTTTAATAGATCAATTGAATCAAGATTTTTCGAGAATATATTGAGTTTTGGGTCATTAAAAGTATAATTTAAGATGTTATTGTTGATAGTAATGGTGCCATTTGTAAAAATTTTTTTATTAAATTTTAATTTACCATCAATTTTTGCAAATCCCTGAAACTTTTGATTAGCGAGGTTATTAAATGCTGATAATTGTGGAATCTCAACCTTATAATGAGATGTTAATGTATTATCATTCATGTGAAATAAGGTGTCATTAATAAATATTTTAGCAAGATTAGAATATATATTGGCAGTTGTGTAAATTATCCCATTTTTAAATGAATTTAAAATTTCACCACTAAATTTAGTGTATGGTAGATTAATTTGAAAATCTTTGTTAATATTTTTTGAAATAAAATGACCAGTAAATAAAGTTTTGCCATTTCCTTTGTTGTTATTAAACTTAAAGTCTCCAAATGAGTCAATGTAGCCAGTGGCATAATTATTAATATTTAAAAATTTTAAAATTTCAGATATTTTCAAATTTTTAAGCTGATAAAATAAAGTATCAAGCTTCTCTCCTTTTTTTATAATCTTTATTTTAGAAATTCCACCAAAAATATTTGAAGTTACATTAACTATTAGATTATTTTTGTAATTTCCATTAAGAATAATGTCAATGTTGCATTTTCCATTTAATTTTCTTTTGGTAAACTTTTGTAACTTGGAGAAATCGATAATTTTATTGTTAATAACTCCATTTATATCACCACTGAAAATGGAGAATTTAATTTTCGCTGATGTTTTAAAAGCATCTAACCCATTTAAATTTATTAACAAATTAGAAGGTTTCAATCTGAATTCGGTAATGTTAATATTTACACCGGTTTTTTCTGCTATTTTACTCTGAATAATTGGTTTTAAAATATTATTGCCTGGTTGTGTAAATAGTAAAAAATAACCAGCAGCAAATATTATCAAAATCGCCACTATAAGAATGATTATGAATTTTTTCATTTTTGACTCCTGATAAAATCTCATAGTTGATTTTTTTATATATTGTAGTATAGTATAACTTGGAGTTTAAATCAAGGAGAAAAGGAGGGAGTATGAGCTATACAATAAAATATGAAGATAATTTAATCTTAATGATAGATCAAAGAAAATTACCTTTAATAGAGGAATATTTTCAATGTAAAAATTATAAAGATGTTATTTTTGCAATAAAAGAGATGATAATAAGAGGGGCTCCGGCAATTGGTGTAGCAGCTGCTTTTGGAATTTCCCTTTTTGTTAACCAGATTAATGAAAAAGATAGTTTATTAAGACAATTTTATGATGTATGTGAGGAATTTGCTAATTCAAGACCTACTGCTGTTAATCTTTTTTGGGCAATAGAGAGGATGAAAAAACTTTTTCAAAAGGTTAAAGATAGAGAGCTATCTGATATAAAAGAGCATTTTTATAAAGAAGCAATTAAGATTTACAATGAGGATATTGAAACAAATAAAAAAATAGGTTATTTTGGGGAAAAAATTATTCCAGAGGTTGCAAATATCCTTACCCACTGCAATGCTGGTGCACTTGCAACAGCTGATTTTGGAACAGCACTTGGGGTTATAAGAGCTGCCTTTCGCAATGCTAAAAAGATACATGTATATGTTGATGAAACAAGACCATTTTTACAAGGAGCACGGTTAACAGCATGGGAGATGGTAAAAGAGGGAATTAACGCTACATTAATTTGTGATAATATGGCTGGTTTTTTAATGAAACAGGGAAAAGTAGATGTAATTGTAGTTGGAGCTGATAGAATAGCAGCGAATGGAGATACAGCTAATAAAATAGGCACATATACACTTAGTGTTCTTGCAAAGGAGAACAATATTCCATTTTACATAGCAGCACCTCTTTCCACTTTTGATCTCTCAATTAAAAGTGGTAATGATATTCCAATAGAAGAGAGAGATGGCAGTGAAATCACAGATATAAAAGGCCATAGAATAGCACCTCATAATATAGCTACTTTTAACCCAGCCTTTGATGTGACTCCACATGAATACATTACAGGTATCATTACTGAAAAAGGAATTATTTCACCTCCAAATTATGAAAATATTAAAGCCATTTTTAACTGCTCTTAACAGCAATTTTTTAAGAGAGATAGAATTATTGCTAATAGCTTTAAATGTGCCATATTCAATTGAAAATGGCACAATTTATATTTATGAAGAGGATGCATTTTTTGTATATAATAACTTAAATGAATATTTAAAAGAGGAGTTAGAGGTTGAAGATAAACAGGTAGAAGATGAAGATATGGAGATTGTTTTCAGCAATTGTATGGTGCTATTTTTAATTGTTTTCTATTTTATTACAAAATTAACAGATTTTAATTTCTGGATTGCAGCTGGAGCAAATGATGCAGCTAAGGTTATTAATGGTGAATTTTATAGAGCTATTACAGCACTGACTCTACATGCAAATATTGCTCATATAGCATCAAATATGATATTTTTTTTGATACTCATAAAATCTGTTGTAAAATATTTTAATGAAGGGAAAGCATGGTTTTTTATAATTCTATCTGGATTTTTAGCAAATGTGGTTTCTGATTATATTTATCAGAAGTTTCATAGCTCAATTGGATTTTCAACATCTGTATTTGCAGTTATTGGAATGCTTTCATTTCAGAATTTTATTATAAAAAATCAGAATAGTAGTATAATAAAAAAATATTTACCTATTAGTGCAGGAATTGCGCTACTTGCATTTACAGGGACAGGAAAAAATGTGGACCTAATAGCACATATTGCTGGATTTTTCAGTGGAATTGTAGTATTGATGCTATACTATAAAAAGTTTCCATTCTTTGATAGCATTAAAGAAAGAACGTATAAATTTATTGTTGTTTTTACAATTTTATTTTCATGGTTACTTGCTATAATGTTCTCATTAAATTAATTTCTGGAGTCTTTAATGAAACCTATATCAAAAAAAGTAAAAATAGATAATTTTAATTTGCAATTATCTATATGGGAAAATGCATTAAATGAAAAACAGGTTTTTTGCATTCATGGTATATCCTCCAACAGTAGAGTATGGAACACCATAGCTGAAGAGATTGAAGAAGTTGATTTTATTGCTGTTGATATTCGTGGTAGAGGTCATTCTGATGCACCTGGAGGATATTCTCTTGAAAATCATGCAAAAGATATTAAAAAAGTGCTGGATAAATTAGGGATTAAGAAAATTGCTGTAATGGGGCATTCTCTTGGTGCATATATTGGAATAATATTCTCTGTAAATTTTGCAGAGTATGTTGATAAATTAATATTGGTTGATGGTGGAGGAAAGTTATCAGAATCTCAATCAAAAAAGGTTTTTGATGGGATAAAGCCATCTCTTGACAGGTTAAGCAAGGTGTTTGATTCATTTGAAGATTATATTTCTCATATGAAGAAAGCACCTTTTTTGCAACCTTGGTATAAACCAATGGAAGAATATTATAGATATGAGTTAATTGAATTACCAGATGGCAAGGTTAAATCAAGAGTAAAACCTGATACAATTATAGAAGAAATAGAAAATTTGAAAAAAGTTGATATTTCTGAATATTATCATGAGATTCCATGTCCAACTTACATTTTAAGGGCAACCAGAGGTATGCTCACTGATGATGACTTGTTGCTACCTGATAATGTTTTAAAAGAAATGATTGAAAAAATTCCTAATGTTAAAGTTATAAATATTCCTGATACCAATCATTACACTATTGCATTTTATCCTAACAGTGAAAGAGCTAAAATTTTAAAGGAAATTCTGCTTAAATAACTTGACTTTTTAAAAATAGAAAATATAGATTTATAAAAAGAAAATTTTTAAGGAGGCTTACATGGGAATGTCATTGGAAATGGAGATTATTTTTCTTTTAATGGCAATAACATCAGTTGCAATGGTTATTAGATATTTAAGACTGCCTTACACTATTGCACTTATTTTCGCAGGTATTATTTTGAGTTTTTTCAATGCTTTTCCTGATATTAGATTGACGCCTACTCTTATTTTTCATATATTATTGCCTCCTCTACTTTTTGAAGCTGCTTTTAACCTTCATTTTGATGAGCTTAAAGAAAATATTAAACCTGTTCTAACTTATGCTGTTATTGGGGTTTTAATTGCTGTTTTTGTTACAGGTTTTACCCTTAACTATATTTTCAAATCATTCTCCTTTGATTTTACAATGCCATTAATTGCATTTTTTCTTTTTGGAAGTGTAATTTCATCAACTGACCCGATTTCTGTTCTTGCAATTTTTAAAGAATTAGGTGTTCCTAAAAGATTATCATTGATAATAGAGGGCGAAAGCTTATTTAATGACGGTATTTCTGTAGTTGTTTTTGGAATTATACTTGCAGCTGCCACAGGAAGCTCTGAATTTACCCTTGTTCATGGTTTAAAAGAATTTGTTGCAGTTGCTTTTGGTGGAGCACTAATTGGGACAATTCTTGGGCTCACTTTTTCAAAAATTACAGCTCTTGTTGATGACCATTTAATAGAGATTACACTTACAACAATTCTTGCATATCTTGCCTTTATTGTTGCAGAACATTTCGAGGTTTCTGGAGTTATTTCTGTTATCTGTGCTGGATTAATGGTGGGAAATTATGGAAGTAAAATAGGAATGTCGCCAACAACAAGGGTTTCTGTAAAAGATTTTTGGGAATACATTGCTTTTATAATAAATTCAGTAGTGTTTTTCATAATAGGTCTTGAGGTGAATTCAGCTCACCTAATAAAGTATATGCCTTACATTATTGCAGCTATAGTTGCTGTGTTAATTGGTAGAATTATTTCAATAACTATTCTAACACCTTTTATTAACAGGATAGATAAAAAAATTTCATTTAAATGGCAAATTGTTTCTATTTGGGGTGGAGTTAGAGGGGCTCTTGCAATGGCTCTTGCTCTTGCTGTTCCTAAAGATTATCAGTATAGAGAAATTATTCTGGTAATGACATTTGGAGTTGTTGCTTTTTCATTGATTGTGCAGGGATTATCTATAAAAGGATTACTGAAAATATTAAAGATAGGTGGTAGAGATAAGAATCTTGATGAATATGAGTATGAAAAAGGTAGATACATTGCTCTGAATGATTATTTCAAAGAGTTAATTGCAATGTTTGAAGATGGTCTTATTTCTAAAAAGGTTTATGATCTTCTTCTTGAAGATATAAAGCAAGATTTGCAAAATTCTCAGGAGAGGATAGAAGAACTGGCTAAAAATGATGTGGTTAGCAGCTATGAATACACATCTTCCTTAAAAAGACTGCTTTTAAAAGAGAAAGATGCAGTTAATGAAGCAATAAAAAATAGCATTATTTCTGTTGCAGCTGGTGAAAAATTAATAGAAGAGATTAACAATAGATTAATAGAACTTGCTTAATGAATATTGAAAAATTAATAGAGATTTATCAGAAGTTTAAGTATGGTGAAACTCTTTACCATAAATTAATGCAGAAACGTATTAAAAATATTCTGATAATCTCTACATTTTACACTGCATTTGCAATTGAAGAAGAATCGAAATTTTCTGAACAAATTATTGGTGGCTATCATCAGTACAATCTTACCTCCATTCCAAAAGTTACAGTAGCAATTAACTCCTCTCATGCTTTGAAATTACTTGAAAATGAATCATTTGACCTTATTATCTCCACTATAAGAATTGGAGAGCCTGATGTTTTTCAGTTAAGTCGAATTGTTAAAGAAAAATCAAAAAATACTTTTTTTGTGCTTTTATTATCTGAGTCTTCTGATTTTAGAATCTTTTCCACTCAAAAAATGGAGCATATTGATAATGTATTTTTATGGTCAGGAGAACCGTCACTTTTTATTTCAATAATTAAGAGCATAGAAGATATATGGAATGCACCTGTTGATACAGTAGTTGGAGGAGTTAGTACCATTTTATTAATAGAGGATTCTCCAAAGTATTACTCTCTTTATCTGCCAGAACTTTACAAATTTTTAATGGTTCAAACTCAAAAATTAATAGAAGAAGAAGCTAACAATGACATTAAATATCTTAGAATGAGGACAAGACCTAAAATTTTACTTGCTAAAAATTTAGTAAATGCACTTGAATTAATAGATAAATATAAAGACTTTATGCATTGTATTATTACTGATATTGAGCTTGGAGATGAGAGAGATGCTGGTTTTAAAATTGTAGAAAAGGTGAAAGAAGAATTACCTGAAGTGCCTTTACTTGTTCAATCATCCAATGCAGAGCTGTTAAGGAAAATGAAAAAATATAATGTTTCTACTGTTTATAAAAATACCATCTTTTTTATAAATGATTTGAATTTATTTTTAAAGCAAAAGTGTGGTTTTGGAGATTTTATCTTTAAGAATGAAAAAGGAGAAGAGATTAAAGTAGCAAGAACTTTCAATGAATTTGAGCAAGCTATTGAAAAAATACCAATTTCTTCATTTAAATATCATGCTGATAGAAAAGAGTTTTGTATGTGGCTTGCTGCAAGGGGAGAAATTGGTATAGCAAGAAAGTTGAGAAAAGTAAAAAAAGAGAAATTTAAAACAGTTGAACAGAGGAGAAAGTTCCTTTTAAATGTTATTAGAAATTTAAAGAAAAAGAGAATTCAGGGTAAAGTTCTTGATTTCAAATATGATGAAATTTATGATGAAAATGTTGTAATCAAAATAGGAAATGGCTCACTTGGTGGCAAAGGGAGAGGATTAAGTTTTTTAAATGCATTAATTAATGCAACTAAGATAAAGAAAAAATTTTATAATGTAATTATTGATATTCCTGAAACTTTTATTGTTGCAACTGGTTATTTTGATGAGTTTATAAAAAATAATTACCTATTTCTTGACTTTGATTTTCATTTGGATAGGGAAATTAGAGATATTTTTTTAAAAGCTAAATTACCAGATAGTTTAACAGAAGCTTTAAAAATTTTATTAAAAAAATTAAAAAGACCTTTAATTGTTAGATCCTCAGGGCTTCTTGAAGATTCTCAGTTCCATCCATTTGCAGGAGTTTATGAGAGCATAATACTTCCAAATAATTTAGAGTCTTTAGAAGAAAGAGTTAAGCAAGTTTCAGATGCTATTAAAGTGGTATACAGCTCTGTTTATTATAAAGAGACTCGAGCCTATATTAACAGGTTAGGTCTTAATTTGGAAGAAGAAAAAATGGCTGTTATTATTCAAGAAGTTTCAGGGAACTTACATGAAAATTATTTTTACCCAAATTTTGCTGGTGTTGCTCAGAGCTATAACTATTATCCTATATCTTATATGAAGCATAATGATGGAGTAGCAACAGTAGCTGTGGGATTGGGCAAATATGTTGTGGAAGGTGAGAAAAGTTACAGATTTTGCCCCAGATATCCTGAAATCAGTTATCTTACAGAAGAAGACCTGCTCAAATTAACCCAGACAGAGTTTTATGCAATTGATATGAATAAAAGTGATATAGAGTGCACTGGCGAAGATGCTTTTATTGTTAAACTTCCAATTAGTATTGCAGAAAAGCATGGGACAATAAACCAAATTGCATCCACTTATAATCCAGTAAATGGCAGGATAGAGCCTGGGATATTTGTTAAAGGTCCCAGAGTAATTAATTTTGAAAATATTTTGAAATATGAATATTTTCCTTTATCTAATATTCTAAATGAAGTTCTATCATTATGCAGTGTTGCAGTAGGCGCACCGGTGGAAATAGAATTTGCAGTTAATCTTGAAGATAGTGTGAAATTTCATATTTTACAGGTAAGACCATTGGTTACTTATCAGGAATTTGAAATGCCAGATATTGAAAGCATTGATAAAGATAAATTGCTTTTATATTCAGAATTTGGATGTGGCAATGGTATTTTAGACAATATTTCAACAATAGTTTATATTGAACCAGAAAAATTTGATAAAACTCTAACTGAACAGATGAAAACAGAAATAAATGAGATAAATAAAAAACTTTCAGAGAGCAATGAGGATTATATACTGATTGGTGCAGGCAGGTGGGGTTCAAGAGATAAATTCCTTGGAATCCCGGTAGAATGGGATGATATAAGTATGGCAAAGGTAATAGTTGAATGTGGACTTAAAGATTTTGATATAGATCCCTCACAGGGTACGCATTTTATACACAATATTATTGCTTTAAATATAGGTTACTTCAATGTGCCATATTATGCAAAAGATAAAGGTTTTATTAATTGGGACTATTTAAAAGACCAACCAGCTGCAATGAAGAAAAAATTTTTTAAAATAGTAAAATTTAAGAAACCATTAAAAGTTTTTATGAATGGGAAATCTGGTAAGTATGCTATTTTAAAATAAATTATTGTCAATTAAAAAAAATTGAAATAATAATTCAGTTTTTTCAATTTTACTTATCAAAACTCTTCTGCTAATACCCTCTCAATTTGACAATCATGGAATAGGAGAATATTTGTTATGAGCGTGATTAATGTAGATTTAAAAAATAAGATTAGCGGAGTATTATTTGTTGCTCTTTTTTCAATCTGTGCTACATTTATCTCAAAATTTTCTTTTTTTAAAAATCTTGGCATTAGTCCTTTAATAATTGGCATTATCCTTGGAATGATTTATGCAAATACTTTAAGAGATGTATTTCCAGAAAAATGGGAGTCAGGAATTATTTTTTCTACCAAAAGAATTTTAAGAATAGCCATAATCTTTTATGGTTTTAGATTAACAATGCAAAATATAATTGCTGTAGGGATTCCTGGGATTCTAACAAGTATAACAATGGTAACATTCACCTTTATAATTGGATATTTAGCTGGCACGAAATTATTAAAGCTTGACTATGAAACTTCAATCTTAACAGCTTCAGGTAGTTCAATATGTGGTGCAGCAGCTGTCCTTGCTACAGAAGGAGTGCTTGAATCTGAACCATATAAAAGTGCAATTGCTGTAGCAACTGTTGTGCTTTTTGGTACAATTGCAATGTTTTTATATCCTTACCTTTACAGAGCTGGTTTTGTACATATTTCTCCAGTAGGAGAGGGAATTTATATTGGAGGCTCTGTTCATGAAGTTGCCCATGTTGTAGCTGCCAGTAATGCAATTGGAGGAATTACAGCAATTGATGCGGTTATTGTTAAAATGATAAGGGTTATGTTAATAGCTCCTTTTCTTATAATTTTAGGGTTATGGCTGAAAAGCAAAGGTAAAAGTAATGGTAACAATAGCAAGAAAGTTACAATTCCATGGTTTGCAGTTATTTTTATTGGTGTTGCTTGCTTTAATTCTTTTCATTTACTTCCAGAGATTTTAGTTGCACAGATAAATAAAGTTGACACATTTGCACTAACTATGGCTATGACAGCACTTGGTATGGAAACTAATATTGAAAAATTTAAAGGAGTAGGATTGAAACCAATCTATCTTGCATTAATCATGTTTATTTGGCTAATTGTAGGTGGCTTTTTTGTAACAAAATTTTGGATGAGATTTTGATTTTTTTATTTAATATTAAGCTTTCAAAAATTAGTAAAATTTTTAAAAAATGGGTAAGTATATAGAACTAAATGGTTATAATGTTTTTTCTTTTGCATTGTTTATAGCAGAAAATCTTTCTTAACTCAAGATTGTTTTTGTGTTATTAAAGTGTAATAATGTGTAATACAAAAACAACCCTGAAGCAAAAGATTTTTCGGGCTGAAGCCCCTATGATAGTTATCAGTTATCAGTTATTAGTTTATTAGTTATTAGTTTAAAGTTTTTAAAATATTATAGATGTTATTTCAAATGAAAAGGTATATAAGAACGCTTATAATAAATTGCTGTTGGATTTTACATTTGGTTTTGTATAATATTCAAAAGTGGTGCTATAGATGAAAGATTTGAAAAATGATGTAAATTTCAGTAGTTTATGTAAAAGATATTTTTCAGTTGTTAAAAGATTTGATCCTGAAATTTTGCTAATTGATGAAAATGTATTTAATAAATGTAGAGAAAATAAATGTGGCAATTATAATAAACATTATATGTGCCCTCCTTTGAATAAAAAGGTTGATTTTAATAATTTTAAATTAGGTATTATTTTGCAAAATAGTTATAGAA
>CAZIZE010000046.1:0-1710 GCA_964543655.1 uncultured bacterium | reverse complement strand
ACTTGCAAGTTGAGAAGTTTTATTTGCAGCTGCTGTACCATCAGAGTATGGATCAAAAGTATATGTTCCAGGTGGAATTGTTGCTGTTAAAATTGTGCTACCACCATCTTCAGAAAATTTTATTATATTGTTTTCACTTGTAATTTTTACAGTCTTTGTTGTAAGATTGGGATATGTATCACTTTTAACAGAATTACCACCTTTTGCTATTGTAAGATCATCTACACCAGTATCATTATTATTATCTCCATCTGCATCATCTCTATCTTTTACCTGAAAACCAAGAATAGGATCCATTGTAAAATTAGCATCTGTTAACTTTAATGTAACATCTGTTCCTGTTGCAGCATTTGTGTTGTTGGTAAAAGTAAATTTACCAGTACTTGAGTCATAAGTTACTTCAAAATCTGTAATTCCAAATTTTTCTGTTAATTTCTCTGCTAAAGTATCTCCAGTATAAATTCCCTCTTCAACAGTGATTGTTTTATCACTTGTTCCATCATTGTAAACTATTTTATTATTATATTTATTAATAACAAATTTTGTATCTTTTGTTGAATCAAGGTTAATACCAAGTGATATATTTGAAGTTTGTTTACTACTTGATGAAATATTTGATATATCAATATCTGTAAGATCTCCTGTTGGCTCTCCAGTGCTTTCATCAATCTGCCATCCTTGAACAACAAAATTATTTGGATTAACTAATTTTCCATTTTTATTAAAAATAAAATCACCAGCTCTTGTGAAGTAATATTTACCAGAATCATTTTTATTCTTCAAAATAAAAAATCCATTTCCATCAATAGCAAGGTCAGTAGCATTTTGAGTTGTGTCAAAGGAGCTTTGAGTTAATATTGGCATTATGGTACCTGTTAAAACACCTCTCCCTACCTGTAAAGTGCTACCACCTCCAAGAGAGGATGACATAATATCTTCAAATGATGTTCTTGATGCTTTAAAACCAACAGTCCCATTATTTGCAATGTTGTTGCCTATTACAGAAATTTCATTTCCATACGCTTGCAAACCACTTACAGCAGAATACAATGATGTTAACATGGAACACCTCCTATATCTTAATATTTAAATTTGAATTTTCTTCTATTTCTTGAAGATTTTCAAATAATTCATTATCTATTTCATTATTAAAATTTTCAAAATTAGTTACTTTGAATTTATTTTTCTTTTTATTTTGAAATTGGGAATTTGCCTGCTCTTTGTTAAAGTTTTGATCATTTGTAACAGTTACTGAAAAATTACTTAAATTTATGCCTTTCTCTTTTAATGCAGTTTCAAGCTGTTGCATATTATTCATTAATGAATGTTGCACATCCCTGTGTTCAGCAGTAATATTAGCTTTCAAATTGTTATTTTCCATGGAAAGCATAATTTTAATTTTTCCAAGGTTATCAGGTTTTAACTGAATGGTTATTTCATTTTTAATTGGCGGTTTAATGGAATTTTTAATCTGGTCAAGAATCTTATTAAAATCCACTTTTTGGTTTGTCTCTGTATTAAAGTTATTTACTACTTTAGGCTTTATTTTTAATTCAGTGGATTGATTATTAAAATTTTTGGAAAACTGGTTATCTTTCTGCTCAAAATTTTTTGAATTTTTAAACTCTTTACTTTTATTGTGCTTTTCAATAATTGTTTGAAGTTTATTTAATATATTATCGTTGTTATTTTCTGCTTTAAAATTTTTTA
>CAZIZE010000045.1:0-5380 GCA_964543655.1 uncultured bacterium | reverse complement strand
AATGAAGCAAATTTTCACACAATATTTTATTTAATGGTAAATGCCGGCGGCACCCCGGCAGATATGGAGATATTAACAAGTGACGGCAGGATAGATATGGTTGTAATGACGAGGGATAAGATATACATAATGGAGTTTAAGTGCAATCAAAATGCGGAAAAAGCGATTAATCAGATAAAAGATAAATACGTGTCACGTTTTACGTCTCACCTATCACGGAAGCAGTTGTATATTGTAGGGATAAATTTTGATACAGATAGCAGGAATATTTCAGAATACAAATATGAGATAATTAAATCCGAAACAAATTAGTCGTTAGACAATAGTTAATGAAAAGTGTATTCTTCCCCTTCGCGCAGCTCAGGGTCAGAATGACAGCGTTGTTGTCACTCTGAGGGCTTTAGCCCGAAGAGTCTATAAGGGATTTAGGATTTGGTAGGGGCAATTCATGAATTGCCCTTACGGGATTTAGGATTTGATAATTTTGAATGAAATTATACAAAACCAACTTTAAAGCAAGAGATTTTTCGGGCTAAAGCCCTCAAAATGACAGCTTTTATGGTAAATAGAAGCACTTGTAAAAAATGTTGTTGTATTTTACATTTGTTTGGTATAAATTTCAAAAAACTTTTGATTCATGATCTGTTTTATATAAGTTAAGACCTTTGCACAGTATTTTTAGTAATATGCTAAAATTTTTATTTGATAACAATAACTTATGGAATCTTCAGTTGCTACGCTCCTTCAGAATGACCTCAAAAAGTCATTCTGACCCTTCAGCAAAGTGAAGGGGAAGAATCCATTATAAATAGTTGCTTTTATTTACTAATCTATTGGATTAATTTTTACCATTTTTTACTGTGCAAAAGTCTTAAGTTATAAAAATTCCTAATATAAAAAATTTTAGGCTACAATTAAAAACATTGTGCAAAATTTTATAATTTATTATGAACTTAACCAAAGCATTAAAAATTTTATTAACATACAATTTACCTGAACATATTATTGCTCATTCTTACAAAGTTACAAAGGTTTCATGGATTATTAGCAATGAGCTTGCAAGCAAAAATATCAAAGTTGATATTGACCTTGTTCTTTATTCCTCATTGCTACATGATATTACAAAATATGATGCAATTATCAACAAGGGTGAAGATCATGCAGAAACTGGTGGAATTTTTTTAAGAAAGCTTGGTTACAGCAATATTGCTGAAATAGTTGAAAACCACATTGTTATAAAAAATAGCAAAACCTTTTTGCTTGAAAAAAAAATTGTTTTTTATTCAGATAAAAGAGTAATGCACGATAAAATAGTATCTCTTGAAACAAGATATAATGACCTATTAAATAGATATGGTAAGTCAAAATTTTCCCAGATTTTAATTAAAAATGGGTTTAAAAATGCACAAAAAATAGAAAAAGAGATTTTCAGCAAAATTGGTTTCAATCCAGATTATATAAATATGCTAATTTAAAGGAGTTTTATGAAAGTTTGCACTCTTGCAAGTGGTAGCAAAGGTAATTCCATATTTATTGGAAATGAAAATTGTAAAATACTTATTGATGTAGGTGTTAGTTGCAAGCAGATTGAACTACGATTAAATAAAATTGAGGAAAGTTTATCTGAAATTAATGCAATTTTTATAACTCATGAACACAGTGACCATATTGCTGGGTTAAAAGTAATTAATAAGAGGTTTAATATTCCTATTTTTATTTCCAAAAATTCATATTGCCCAAAATATGAAGATTTAAAAAATATTATTTTTTTTAACCCTGGAGATACAATAGATTTTAAAAAATTTAAAATAAAAACTTTTTCTATTCCACATGATGCTCTTGATCCAGTAGGGTTTAAAATTTTGTACAAAGAGCATTCTATTGGTGTTTCAACTGATATTGGGAAACCAACATATTTAATTAAAGAAACTCTTAGAGATTGTGATACTGTTTTTCTTGAATTTAATCATGATGAAGATATGCTAATTAATGGCTCATATCCATGGGAGCTAAAACAGAGAATCAAAAGTAACATAGGCCATCTATCAAATAGTCAGGCACTTGAAATTTTAAAAGATATAGAAGCTGAAAATATTTTTATATCTCACATTAGCGAGGAGAACAATTCAGAAGAGAAAATTTTTAAACATATTGAAAATATTACTAATAAAAATTTTTTCTTTACATATCAACATAAAGTGAGCAAAGTATTATTAAAAAGGAGCTAATATGATAGAACGATATTCAAGGGAAATTATGAAAAAAATCTGGAGCGAGGAGAATAAATTTAGAAAATGGCTTGATGTGGAACTTGCTGCATGCGAAGCATGGAATAAGCTTGGTGTTATTCCTGACAAATCTATAGAAAATATTCTCAAAAAAGCTGATTTTAACATAAAGCGTATTAATGAAATAGAAAAAGAGGTTAAGCACGATGTTATTGCATTTTTAACCAGTGTTGCTGAATATGTTGGAGAAGATTCAAGATTCATACATAAAGGTATGACTTCATCAGATGTTCTTGACACAGCATACAATCTGTTGCTTAAAGAAGCAGGAGAGGTGCTGTTGGAAGATCTTGAAAATTTAAAAGAGGTATTAAAAGAAAAAGCTTTTAAATACAAACTTGTTCCAATGATAGGTAGATCACATGGCATTCATGCTGAACCTATTACTTTTGGATTGAAAATGGCTCTATGGTATGATGAAACTTCAAGAAATATCAATAGATTAAAAAATGCTATAAAAACAATTTCTGTTGGTAAAATATCAGGTGCTGTTGGTACTTTTGCAAATATCGACCCTTTTGTTGAAGAGTATGTTTGTAAAAAATTAGGCCTCACTCCTGCACCAGTTTCAACTCAGATAGTGCAGAGAGATAGACATGCAGAATTTTTTACAACTCTTGCTGTTATTGCTTCAAGTTTTGAAAAATTTTCAGTTGAAATAAGACACCTTCAAAGAACTGAAGTGTTAGAAGCAGAAGAATTCTTTTCAAAAGGTCAGAAAGGTTCATCAGCAATGCCACATAAAAGAAACCCTGTACTTTCTGAAAATGTTACAGGTCTTGCAAGGCTTGTTAGGAGTTATTCAATTGCAGCAATGGAAAATGTTGCACTCTGGCATGAAAGAGATATCAGCCATTCTTCAGTTGAAAGGGTTATTGGACCAGATGCTACAACCAACCTTGATTTTTTAATAAACAGGTTTACTGGAATAATTAAAAATCTTATTGTTTATGAAAATAATATGTTAAAAAATATAAACTTAACCAATGGCCTTATTTTTTCACAGAGAGTTCTTCTTGCACTTACTGAAAAAGGTGTTACAAGGGAAGATGCATACAGAATGGTGCAAAAAAATGCAATGAAAGTTTGGGAAAAGAAGTTAGATTTCAAAAAATTACTTGAACAAGATGATGAAATTTGCAAATATTTAACAAAAGATGAATTAGAAGAGATTTTTGATTTAAATTATCATTTCAAAAATATAGATTATATTTTTAAGAGGATATTTTAAAGGAGCTATTATGAAAATCAATTTAAAAAACTTAACAAAACCTGATTATGTTGGCTCTGTACAAAATATATACTTTTTAAAGGATAATCCTGAATTTATGATATGCGAAACAACCACAGGCGGTTCTGTATTTGATGTGGGCACAATTTTTCACATCCCTGATAGTGATATTTACAGAGCAGCATTAAGACATAAAATATACTCCTCTCTTGGAAATAAAGATGAATGGAAAAGGCTTATAGGTGTAATTCCAGAGAATTTAATAACACACCACATAGGAATGGTGGATAATAAAAGTGGTGAAGTTATTTCAAATGATTTTCCTGAAAATATTAGTAGATTCAATGTTGTAAAAAGGTATAATGTTATAAAGCCTGTGCAAATAAAAGTAAATAATCTTCGTTTGTGGGATTATTCTAATATTTGGAACAAAGATAAATATGTAATACCTCTTGAGAATATTGTAAGATTTGGTATAACTCCAAGTTCATCAATATATAAGAAATTCCTTAAAATGACAGAGGAGGAAAAGAGTAAATTTCTCAAGGAATATGGAGAAAAAAATATAACTCCATGGACTTTTTTCAAAGAGCCAAAAGTTGACTTCACCACTAAATATGAGCCTGAAGATAGAGCTCTCTCATATCAAGAGGCTCTTTACATTTCTGGATTAACAGGGGAGTTTTATGGCAAACTTTTTGAGTTAACAAAATTATGCTCAAGGTTTGTTAAAGCTTTTTTTGCACAAATTGGGCTTGATTTGTGGGACTTAAAGTGGGAATTTGCAAAAGATGGAGATAACCTTGTGGTAGTTGATACAATTGATACAGATTCCATTAGGGTTACAATGAAAATAGAAAATAATTACATACATTTTAACAAACAGGCAATTAGAGATTATTACATAAAATTTCACTCTAATTGGGTGGAGGAAATTAACAGAGCCAAAGAGCTATCAAAGCAAACAGGAAAACCTTTTCAGGAGTATTTATCAAAAAAATTTCCAGAACCACCAAAAATAGATGAAAAATTTATACAAATTCAAAAAGCAAAACTCGAGACCATCTATAATTTTATTACAGATAAATTTGATAGCACCACAACTAAAGCAAAACTAAAAGAAATAGGATTAAAAGAGCTTGAATTTTTACAGAATTAACAGTGAATTAATTTAGCAGGTTATAAAATTTTTGTAGCCTCTTAAACAATATCCAGTTTTGAGCTGTTTTATGCTTTACAATTGAAAGCTAATACAAAGCCAATCTTGAGATTTTTTGGACTGGAACCCTTAAATAGTTTACAGTTATCAGTTCAAAGTTAAATTAGGATTTAGGATTTGGGATTTGGGATTTGGGATTTAGGATTTGGGGATTAGGATTTAGTAATTCATTATTTCATTTTTCATTGAAAATTGTATTTTACAATTTTCTACTCGTTGTTTTTAACGTATTTTTCAGCGTTGAACAATAAACGTTGAACCGTAAACTTGTATTTGTAAATAAAAATATTTTCTCCTATTTGCCATAAAAGCTGTTATTTTAAGGGCTTCAGCTCGAAAAATCTCTTGATTTAAGGTTGGTTTTGTATTAGTAGTATACTACTTTTTTAAAATATCTCCTCAAGTGAATAGCCTCTATATTCTACTTTATAATTTTTAAAATTTGAGGCAACGAGATTTTCAGCTTTTTTCTTTAAAAAATCTATATTGATTTTATTTTGTTTTAATTTTACATCTGCAATTAAGACCTTTTTATCCAATTTATTAATTGCTACTATGTCTATTTCATTTTTATTGCCTTTTTCCCAGTATGAACCTATTTCTGAATATTCTCCTGTTAATGCAAGCTTTTCTTTAAAATAT
>CAZIZE010000044.1:0-5547 GCA_964543655.1 uncultured bacterium | reverse complement strand
CCCTTTGGAGTTGTTGGGGAGCATGGCTTTGCAGCTTATATAGAAACACCTAACGGCAATTTTCTCTTTGATACCGGTCAGGGCAAAGGAATTTTGCAAAACAGTATTGTTCTTAAAAAAGATTTGGCAAATATAAAATACCTTGTTCTTTCTCATGGTCATTATGATCACACTCTTGGTATTCCACAGGTTTTATCAATGAAAGCTCCTCTTGATATTTATGCTCATCCAGATATATTTTTAAACAGATACTGGATTCAGGGCAATATGCCACCAAAATATATTGGCATCCCATATAAAAGAGAATACCTTGAATCTATAGGAGCAAATTTTAAATTTGTGAAGGATTTTTTTGAAATTGAGAAAGGGATTTTTTTAAGCGGAGAAATTCCTATGAAAACCGATTTTGAAAAAGTTGATGCTAATATGAAAGTTTTAAAACCCGGTGGAGAATTTGAGCAGGATAATTTAAAAGATGATTTTTCTCTTGCAATAGACACTCCAAAAGGCTTGGTGGTAATACTTGGATGCGCTCATGCAGGACTGGTGAATATTTTAAATCATTTTATTGAAAAAACTGGAAAAGATAAAATTTATGCTGTTCTTGGTGGAACTCATCTTGGATTTGCATCACCAGAACAGATTGAGAATACACTTGCAACTCTTGATAAATATAAAATAGAAAAACTTGGAGTTTCACATTGTACAGGAATGGCAATTAGTGCTACTCTTTTTTCTATTTTAAAAGAAAGGTTTTTCTTTGCATCTGTTGGAGCAGTTCTTGAAATTTAACTAATAATTGGTTTTTGTAAAATTTTTTTATGGAGTTTACAATGATTAAAGTTCAAATTCCAGGGAGAGATTCATTTTTATTTGAATATGCAATATTTGATATGAATGGCACTTTAACTGTTGATGGAGTATTATCATCAAATGTTAAAGAGAAGTTAATAGCTCTATCAAAACAGCTAAAATTATTTGTTTTAACTGCAGATACATTTGGAAAAGCAAAAGAGGTATTCAAGTCTTTACCAGTGGAGTTAACTATTGTTGATAAAAACAATGGCCAAGATAGCAAGCTTGAATTTATTGAAAAATTAGGAGCAGAAAAGTGTGTTGCTTTTGGAAATGGCTTTAATGATGTAAAAATGTTAAAAACTGCAAAACTTGGAATAGCTGTAATAGGAGATGAAGGGTTATGTGTTGAAGCAGTTGTAAATGCTGATATTTGTGTAAAAAATATTGAACATGCAATTGATTTGCTACTTAACAGAAGCAGATTGGTTGCTACATTGAGAAAGTAATTTTTTAATATTTTCAATTGTTATCATGGAGAAATCTTTCCCTGAAAATAGTTTTTTTATCTTTTGAAGCTCAAAGTAGGGGGAACCAAATGGATAATCGCTTCCAAAGAAAAGTTTGTTAACACCAAAATTTTTACAAAAATCAACTATTTCATACTCATCAGCAAGTGCAGAATCAGCATAGATATTATCCTCTGCAAATATTCCCTCTGCTTTTAATTGTTCATAACCACCATTTAAAAACCCAAGATGGGGGATAATAATGGAAGTCCTGCCATTTATTAATTTTATGAAATTAATGCAATTTGAAAATTCCTCTTCTATAATAACAGGCAATTTCTTTTTACAAATAAAATCAATAAATTCTTTGCATTCATCTGATGAATAGTTGTAAATAGGCTCATTTGCATGTCTGTGCCACTTTATACCTGAAAAGTTATTATCTGGTAATTTAAAATCATTCCACACAAAATAGTATATGAATAAATTGCTATTTGATTTTTTTAATTTACATAAATATTTGTGAACCTTACTCCTTGAATCAATGTAATACTCAGAATCTGTAAAAGAAGGATCATATCTATTGTAAATCTCTTCCACTGGAGAAAAAAGCACTCCACCGTCAATATTAGCTTTATCCCATTCTTGCTTAACATTTTCATATTTAAGTGTGAGCCCGCAATGTACATGTGCATCAAAAATCATAAAATAATTTTATAAAATTTTTAGAAAAAATCAAGAAAAAAATACTTGATTTTTATATTTTTTTATTATAACAGAGCAAACTCTTTTCTCCTTGCCCTCAAAATATAGGGCTAATAAACCATAAGGAGGTAATATGAAACATTATGAATTAATGATAATTATCAATGGAGAATTATCCCAGGAAGATGCAAATGCTGAGTTTGAAAAAATTCAACAGGCTATTGAAAATGGCAATGGGAAAATTTTAAAAGTTGACAGCTGGGGCTTAAAGAGATTTGCCTATCCTATTAAAAAGAAAAACAGCGGTTATTACTATGTTCTTTTGCTTGAAATTGATTATCAGCTTCTGAAAGAATTAGAAAGAATTTTCAGAATCAATGAGAACCTATTCCGTTATCTATTTGTCAAGTTAGATTCCAGAAAGATTAAAACAACTGAAGAATAATGGATATTAACAGAGTTTTTATTTCAGGGACTCTAACCAGAGAGCCTGAGCTCTCATATACTCTGTCCAATAATCCTGTTTGTAGAATGAACATTATTGTTAGGGATAACAACAGGATTAATTTTTTCAATGTTGTTGTTTTTGGAAAACTTGCAGAATTTTGTGGAAATAAATTAAAGAAAGATTCTAAAATAGTAATAGAAGGTAAGCTAAAATTTTCAACTTACACAATTAAATCAGGAGAAAAGAGAAGAAGTGTTGAAATTATTGCTGAAAAAGTGCACCACATAGAAAAAAAGGAGGAAAAATAAATGGCTAATGAGAGACAATTTATGAGAAGGTTTCCAAGAAAAAAAGTTTGCTACTTTTGCACACATAAAGATGCTGAGCTAAATTATAAAAATTTTAACCTATTAAAAAGGTTTATTACAGACAGAGGCAAAATTTTGCCAAGTAGAATTACTGGCACCTGTGCATTTCATCAAAGGGCACTTGCAAAAGAGATTAAAAGAGCAAGAATAATGGCGCTATTACCATTTACAACTGCAAATGAATATAAAAGGAAATGAATTCATCTGAGTATAAGCCCATACTTTTAGGAGCTGTAATAGGAGCTTTTCTCTACTTATTATCATCAATTATGCCTTTAATTGGTGGAATAATCAGTTTCTTTGCTCCTATTCCACTTGGATATATTGGGCTTAAACAAAATAAAAATAAGCTTGTTGCATGTTTGCTTTTAACATGCTTAATTGTTTTTTTTGCTGGTGGCAGAATAAGTGTTATTTTATATTTGATTCAGTATGGATTCCCATTTTATCTGTTCTTTGAATTGTATAATAGGGAAGTGGAAGTTGGAAAAGCTGTTTTTTTATCATCACTTATAATGATATTTCTCTTTGCAATTGGAGTTTTATATTTTGCTGGATTTAATTATAGCCATATTTTAGATTGGTTGACAAATTTTTTAAACTCTAATTTTCAAGCTGTGCTTAAAAGCTACAGAAAATTTGGTTTTACAGAAGAGGAGATTAAGCAGATTTCAACTAATTTAAAAGTATTAAGCTATACACTTGTAAGAGTTTTGCCAGCATTAATGGTAATGTTTTATACAAGTATCTTTTTAGTAAATCTCCCTATTGCAGAGAGATTGGCAAAAGTTAAGATTAGAAATTTTGATTTTAAAAATTATAAATACCCTTTTCACTTTGTATGGTTGTTTATAATAAGTGGATTTGGTGTTTTTTTTCTTAAAAAGAGTTTAATCTGGTGGATAGTTTTAAACATATTTATAATATGCTCTTTTGTTTTTTTAATTCAAGGTTTTTCAGTTACAGAATGCTGGTTTGAGAAGATTAAATTTTCAAAATTTATGAAAAATCTTTTTTACATTTTAATACTTTTTTCACAGTTTTTATTAATATCAGTTGCGATAATCGGATTGTTTGACAACTGGTTTGATTTTAGAAAAATAATGAATAGAGGAGGCACCAATGAAAATAATACTTAAAGAAGATGTTAAAGCACTTGGCAGTATAGGTGATATTGTTACTGTTAAAGATGGCTATGCAAGAAACTATCTTATTCCTAAAGGTTTGGCTGTGAGAGCTAATGAGAAAAATCTTAAAGAGTTTGAACACCATAAGAGAATGATTGAAAGAAAATTAAATAAAGTTAAAATTCATGCTGAGGAATTAAAAGCAAAACTTGAAGAAGTAGAATTAAATATCAAGCAGAGGCTTGGAAAAAGTGGAAAACTTTTTGGCTCAGTAACTTCACTTATAATAGAAAAAGAATTAAGCAAACTTGGGTTTGATATTGATAGGAAAAAAATTCTTTTAAAAGAGCCTATAAAAACTCTTGGAAATTTTGAAATTGACATTAAGCTTCATCCAGAAGTAATTGCAAAATTAAAAGTAAATGTAATTTCAGAAGAGGAAGAAGGAAAAGAGGAGAAAAAAGAAGAGGTAGCTGGCAATTAATTTTGCCAGTTATCTTTTGGTATTTTGATAATTTTGGTATTTAACTGCTGATTAGATTCACTGCTGCTTTTATTAGGAAAAAGAAGTTTTCTAATTTCATCTGCATATTTCTGAACGTTGTAGGGCTTTGAATTTAAAACTTTATTTGCAAATTCGTAAATATCCTCTATCTTTTTTACATTAACTAAGTAATATTGTAAGGTGTCTATATTTTTTATAGTCCTTTCTGCATCAACAAGCTCAAGTAGTATCAGGCAGCCCTGATAATCTCTTTCCTGCCTTCTCAGCTTGGCATTCTCTTCAATTAACCCGTAACCCATTATAAACATATGATTTACCTGACCTAAGGAAATTGTCTCCCATTTTGAGCCTTGCGAATTTGTCCTAACAATTTTAGAGTATGAAATAACATCATCTTCAAGCATAAATGGATTAATTTTGGTTATGGTGTATGATTTCATATAATCATTTTTAAAAAGAAAATCAGAAACTATTTTTACTTCATATTCGTTGAACAACTTAGCTATATAGACAGCTTTATTCTGATAATACTCAGGAATTTTATACTTTTCCCTCATATCTTTAACATCTTTTTTGGTTACATTGATCTTTTCTAAAAAGAATTTGGAGCCATCAGTAAGGATAACGGAAATCTGGAATCTCATAGGAACCTGCCTTATAAATTTCAAAAAGAAATTATAAAATAATAAAAAAAAAGTCAACAAAAGTTTTTTCTACTTGACTTTTTTATAATCGTGATATTTACAAAATTAAAAAATTTTTAATGTAAAATTACTATTTATAGAAAAGTGAATTTAATAATTTTACATAATTCCCCATAAAAATAAATGTTTTTTTAGGAAGAGATTTACAATAGAAATTTGTGTAACACCGCCAAGCTTTTAAAAAATTTTAGGAGGTTGTTATGAAAAAAATTTTATTTATCTTTTTTATGGGTTTTTTCCTTATCTTTTCAACATTGCAGGCAAAAGAATTTAAGATTGGTGTTGCAGTTGCCCTTACTGGTAAATTTGGCAAAGCAGGTAACCTTGTAAAGGATGCTTACACTTACTGGCAGGAAGCTGTTAATAAAAAGGGTGGAATAAAGGTT
>CAZIZE010000043.1:0-26560 GCA_964543655.1 uncultured bacterium | reverse complement strand
GGAGGTTAAAGTGAATAATAGAAAAAATTTTGGCTTTACATTAATAGAGGTTCTTATTGTAATTGCAATTCTTGGCATATTAGCTGCCATTGCTATTCCAAGATTTGGCAATATGTCAGGAAAAGCAAGAGCTGCTGCTGTTAAAGCTCTTGCTGGAGCTATTAAATCAGCTGCAGAAATATCCCATGGTAAGTGGTTGTTATCACCATCTGCAACAATTAACATTGAAGACAAAACAATATCAATGTATAATGGTACAAATGCCCCTGGTTATCCTTCTGAAGCCAATGGTGGTATAAACAATGCAGTGACATATGATACCAATAAATTCACTTTTTCTCCTGGAGTTGATAATAATAACTCATCAAATGCAAAATTTACAATGCAAACTAATTGCTATGTAGAGTATTCAGTTACATCAACTAATTTTACAGTTACTACCAACGTGGATGGCTGTAAATAGTAGAGTGCTAATAATAAAGGAGTAGTTATGCCAATTTTACCATATAAGAAAATATACCCGGAAATTGCAAAGCCATTTTATATTGCTGAAAATGCTTATATTATAGGTGATGTAAAGATAGGGACAAAATGCTCGATTATGTATGGCGCTGTTGTTAGAGGTGATGTTAACTATATTAGAATTGGTAACAATGTTAACATTCAGGATCTTTCAATACTCCATGTTACAAATGTGTATTTCCCTCTGATAATTGGCAATAATGTTTCTATAGGACATGGAGCCAAAGTTCATGGCTGTACCATTGGTGATAATGTTTTAGTTGGCATTGGTGCAATTATACTTGATGGTGCTAAAATAGGCAATAATTGCATGGTTGCAGCAGGTTCAGTTGTTAGGGAAGGTCAGGTTGTTGAAGATTATTCACTTGTAGCTGGTATTCCAGCCAAAATTAAAAGAAAAATAACAGATGATGATATTAAAAGAATAGAATACTCTGCACTCAGTTATGCAGAGCATTATCCACAGTTTTAAAATGGAGTTAACAATTCTTGGTTCAGGTTCAGCTATACCTTATGACAACAGAGCTTCTTCAAGTTATATTTTAAAATTTGGTGATTCTTCTATTCTTCTTGATGCTGGTTTCTGGGTTGTTGAACGACTTGAAAAAATAAAATTTTCTTTAAATAACTTAGAGTATATATTTTTATCTCACAAACATCCAGACCATTTCATTGGGCTTATTCATATACTATTTGCCCTTAGAAACCCGGTGTTTAACAGGGAAACTCCTCTTAAAATATTTGGTTTTAAAGGATTAAGGGAATATTTTGAAAAATTTAAAAAGATTCTTGGTCATTGGATTGAGCCAGGGTTTGAAATTCTATTCTTTGAAGATAAAGAGAAAACTTTTGACAAATTCTCATACTCTTTATTTAAAACTGAGCATAGTGAAGAATCAGTTGGAATAAATATATTGATAAACAACAAAAAAATCACATATACATCTGATACAGACTTTTTCTTAGAGCTTGGAAATAAAATCAATAATTCTGAAATAGTGATTATTGAATGTGCTTCTCCTTCAGAAAACAAAATAAAAGGCCATCTAAGTTACACAGAAATAATGGAAATTACTAAAAATTTAAATATTAAAAAAATTATTTTAACTCATTTTTATCCTGATTCTTTGCCAAAAGTAAAATTACCTGAAAATTTTATTTTAGCCAAAGATTTAATGCATATTAAAATTAATTGAAATCATACAATTCTTATGATATAAAATTGTTAATGGGTAAAATTATATGCATAGCAAATCAAAAAGGTGGTGTTGGAAAAACAACTACAGCCATTAACCTTGCTGCATCTCTTGCATATTTTGGTGAAAAAGTTCTTGTTGTAGATTTTGACCCTCAGGGAAATGCTACAGCAGGTTTAGGTATAGATAGATACTCCAAAGATGTAAAAACTATTTACAATATTTTAGCTAATGGTGGTATTGTAGAGTCAGCCATTTACCCAAGTAAACTGAAAAATTTATTTATCATTCCGTCAAATGAAAATCTCGCAGGTGCTGAAATAGAGCTTAACAATATACCTAAAAGGGAATATTTTTTAAAAGCTATTTTAAAACAGGTAAAAAATCAATATAACTATATACTTGTTGATTGCAGTCCATCATTAGGGTTGCTCACAATAAATGGCCTTGTTTCAGCTGATTCACTACTGATTCCACTTCAGTGTGAGTATTATGCACTTGAAGGGTTGAGTAATTTACTTAAAACTTACAAACTTGTCAAAAAGAGGCTTAATAAAGCCCTTTCAATAGAGGGAATACTCCTTACCATGTATGACAGAAGGACAAGGTTATCCAAGCAGGTGTTTGAAGAGGTTAGAAAGGTCTTTCCCAATAAAATGTTCAAAACTGTTATACCAAGAAATATTAAACTTAGCGAAGCTCCAAGTTTTGGAATGCCAGCAATTTTATACGATGCTAATAGCAGTGGAGCGTTATGTTATTTAAAACTTGCAAAAGAAATTATTGGAGAAAAAAATGTCTAAAAAAAGTGTACTTGGCAAAGGATTAACAGCACTTCTTGAAGATATTGATGAAGATATTATTGCAAATGAAATTTCATTCATTAATCTTGAAGATATTGAACCACACCAGTCACAACCAAGAAAATATTTTAATGAAGATAAAATTACTCAATTATCAGAATCTATAAAAAAACATGGAGTATTACAACCTATAATAGTTTCTGAAAAAAGCAATGGAAAGTATAAAATCATAGCTGGAGAAAGGAGATATAGAGCTGCTAAAAAAGCTAAACTTGAAGAAATTCCAGCAATTATCAAAGATAATATTGATGAAATAACATCTTTTGAAATTTCATTAATAGAAAACCTTCAAAGAGAGAATTTAAATCCCATAGAAGAAGCTCTCAGTTATAAAAACTTATCTGAAGCTTTTAATTATACTCATGAAAAAATTTCAAAACTTGTTGGCAAAGATAGGACATACATTACCAACACTATTAGACTGCTGAAGCTTGCAGATTTTGTTCAAGAGCAACTTATTAAAGGTGTTATCTCAACTGGACATGCAAAAATTTTAGTCACACTTTCAGAGGAGAAGCAGGTTGAATATACCAAACTTGTTATAGAAAAGAAGCTTACTGTAAGGGAGCTTGAAAAGCTTGTGTCTCAGGGTAAAAAGCAATCTACTAAAAGAGAAGTTACAATATTTCCAGCAGAGGTAAAAAAACTTTCAGAAAAATTTAATACAAAAGTTGATATAAAAATGAATAAAAAAGAAAAAGGAAAGATTGTTATTCATTTTAAAAATAAAGAGGAATTCCAAAAATTATTAAAGGATTTAATATGAAATTAAGAGGAAAAGAAATATTACTTGGAGTAACAGGAGGAATTGCTGCATACAAATCAGTGCTCCTTCTCAGGAAATTAACAAAAGAGGGAGCCAATGTAAATGTTATTATGACAGAAAATGCAAAACAGTTTGTTGGTCCTCTTACATTTCAAACTCTCTCTGGCAACCCTGTTACAAGTGATCTATTTACTCTATTTAAATCATCAGAAATTGGCCATGTAGCTCTTGCTGACAAAGCTGACCTTCTGGTAATTTCACCAGCTACTGCAAATATAATTGGAAAAATAGCCAACGGCATTGGAGATGATTTTTTATCAACAATGGTTATGGCTACAAGAGTTCCTGTTCTTTTTGCTCCTTCAATGAATGTAAATATGTACCATAGCCCTGTAGTTCAAGATAATATAGCAAAGCTAAAATCTTTTGGATACTACTTTATTGACCCAGTAGAAGGTGAATTAGCATGCAAAGTTGAAGGGAAAGGGAAATTAGCAGACATTGATGATATTCTTGAGGAGATTCATATTATTTTAACTCAGAAAGATTTTAAAGGCAAAAAAATTCTCATTACTGCTGGTCCCACAATTGAAGATATAGACCCAGTTAGGTTTATTTCAAATAATTCAAGTGGGAAAATGGGATATTCTCTTGCAAAAATGGCAATAAGAAGGGGAGCAGAAGTAATGCTCATTTCAGGTCCAACCTGCATAGAACCACCACATAAAGCTAAGTTTATTAGAATTAGAAGTGCCAAAGAGATGTTTGACGCTGTTATGGACAATTTTGTAAATTACGATATTATTATCAAAACTGCTGCTGTTGCTGATTTTAAACCTCATCAATATTCAACAAATAAAATTAAAAAATTAAAAGATGATCTAATACTTAAATTGGACAAAAATGAAGATATTTTAAAACAACTTGGCAAATATAAAGGTGATAGGCTGCTTGTGGGATTTGCTGCTGAATCTGAAAAATTCCTTGAAAATGCTCTTCAGAAGCTAAAAGAAAAAAATGTTGACCTTATGATAGTTAATGATATTTCTAATAAAAAAATAGCTTTTCAATCAGATTTCAATGAATGCAACATGATATTTAAAGATGGCAGTATCAGGCATATTCCATTTATGGATAAAGATACTGTATCAGATGATATTTTAGATGCTATAAAATCTATAATTTAATTTTTAAAATTTGCTCACTTCACTGCTGCGCTGTTTATAACTCTTACTATGTTATCCCTGATCCAGTGAGGGTCAAACCACTCAAGTGGCTGAGATTCCACTCCCTGTATTAAAATAGCAAAATGAAGGTGGTCACCAAAAACAGCACCAGTTGCACCTGTTTTCGCAATAGTTGTCCCTATAGTAACTTTTGCATCTTTTGGAACTAAAAATGCCGAACAATGAGCATAAAGAGAGTATAATCCAAGTCCATGATATATAATCATTGTATTACCATAAATACCGGTAAACTTCTCATATACAACTTTTCCATTATTGCTTAATTTTATTGGTGCATTTTTAACACTTGCAAGATCCACCCCAAGATGCCATGATTCACTGATTTTTCTACCATTAAAAAAATAAAATCTGTGGTCACCAAATGATGCCTTTCTTGCTGCATTTCTCAATGGATGAAATGGGAAAATATGAAAATTTTTTATTAAACTAACCTGAAATCCTCTGCATACATTTTCAATCTTTGTTTCATTCTCATTTCTCAAGTTTTCATTCATCAGCTTGAATCTTTTAACAAAATCTTCTGGTATCTGATAATCAGCATCACTTAAAATCTCTCTCACTTTATTATCCAAAAAATTCTGGTTTAATGTAATTTTAGAAAGTTTGTAAATATATTTTTTATGATAAAAATTTAAAACTTGCATACTTTTATTCCCTGCTTTATCTTTTGCAATTACAACAGCATTAAAATTATCTTCTTTAACAGGCCAGCTAATCAAAGTAATGAAATAACCCTTTTTTTTATAAGGAAAAACTTTAAATTTATGCTTTTTATTCACCATCACAGAACAATTATAAAAATTTTTATCTGTTGCCTTTAATATTACAAGAGCAGCGCCACCTCTACCTATTCCATAAGAGTGTGAAAGAACATTTAAAAAAGGTGGTTTTTTATCAACAAGAATTTCCATACTCTTTTTACTCATATTACCTGCAAAAACCTGCCATTTGCTAATATCAACAGCTTTAACTTTCAATGTATGCATACCTTCAGGTATATGGTACCTTCTTGGAATCTTTAGCTCAATTGTTAACTCTTTTTTCCCATTACCTTCCTTATGTAACTTAAATGTTCCAAACTGAATATCTACAAATTTTACACCTGTATTGTCACTAATTTTAATTGTAAGAGGATTTTTTAAATTCCAGAATGAATTGGTAATAACTTCAATTTTAGGAGGAATCCTCTCAAAAGTTGGTGAAAAATATATGTAACCAGCGCCAGCAACAATTAATAGTGCAATGATAATAAGAAAAAATTTTTTCATTTTTTTATCTCCTCAATTCTTTCTAATAAAGTAGGATGTGAATAATAGAAAAATTTATATAATTTATGTGGTAACGGATTTGCAAGATTATCTTTGTATAATTTTATTAATGTATTAATAATTGTCTCTTTTTCTCCAGTTAATTTAACAGAAAAATTATCTGCTTCAAATTCATGCTTTCTTGATAACATTGCAATTAAAGGTTGAATTGCAAAATTAAATGGAGAAAAAAGGAGCATACAAATAAACAAACCAATATATATTGATTTTTCAAATCCAAATGCATTGTAAATAAATTGCTGGTTCAATATTAATCCAGCAATATAAAAAGCTAAAAATGTAAAAATAATTGAGATTAACAACATTTTTCTTATATGCCCAAGTTTATAATGACCTATCTCATGTGCAAGTATTGCAATTATCTCTTTAACACCATGATTGTTTAGTAGTGTATCAAATAAAACTATCCGCTTTTTCTTGCCAATACCTGTAAAATACGCATTTGAATGCTTTGACCGTTTTGATGCATCCATTTTAAATATATTATCAATTGGAAATTTAGCTCTTTTTGAAATAGAAAATATTTCTTCTTTTAAATCATCATCTTCAAGCGGTTCGAATTTATTAAAAAGTGGTGCTATAAAAGTGGGATAAATATAGGTTAAAAAAAGGGAAAACAGCGCTGTAAACAGTGCACCAAGGAGCCACCATACAGCTCCTGTTTTCTCTATAAATGAAATTATTGCAAAAAGAATAATTGAAATTAAAACAAGAGAAATTACACCACTTATAATGGTATCTTTTACATATAGCCCAATTGTCATATTGTTAAAACCAAATTTTTTCTCTATTACAAATGTGTCATATAAATTAAAAGGTAGGGAGAGGATATAGTTGAAAATAATAAAAGAAATGAAAAAAACTATACCTCTAACAAATTCAGTTTGAAAATGTGCATTAATTATCTCAGAATAATTTTGAACTACATTAAATATAAAAATACCATAAAAAAAGGGGATAATAAAAAGTTTTGACACTATATCAAGCACTTCTTTCTCTTCTTGATATGAAAGTGCTTTTTCAAGTTTATCTTTCTGGAAAATTTCAAGAATATTATTGGGGCAATTCTTTTTTAAACTTTTAATCTGTTTTAAATTAAGATACTTTAAAAAAATTTCAAATATTTCTATAAAAAAGAGAATTCCTAATATTAAATAACCATATTTATTCATTTTTTAAAATTGGTTTCATCCCTTTAATTACAAAATCAGGAACCCTAATTGGCTTTTTATTGTTATTCATAAAAGCACCTGTAACATTAGCTGTAACTAATTTCTCATCACCTCTAAATATCTCCTGCAACCATGTAACTCTAACTCTTGAATGTTTAATAACAGACGCTGTTACCACAATTATATCATCAAGAAACCCGGGTTTTAAATATTTGATATTTATTTCAGTAATATAAACAAAAATATTGTTTTCTGCAAGATAACTTAGTGAAAACCCAAGGTAATCAAAAAAGTCTGTTCTTGCATCTTCAAGAAATTGAATGTAAACAGCATTATTCACATGACCATATGAATCTATATGATAATTTCTAATCTTATACTTTGCATTTAACCTGTTGTTTTCTATCCAGATCTGGTAAGGCATTAAAAATATTTCCTTGGGTCACTGATTTTACCTTCTATAGCAGATGCTGCTGCTGTAGCAGGAGAACAAAGGTAAATATTCCCATTAACATTACCCATTCTTCCTTTAAAGTTTCTATTCTGGGTTGATAAACAATTTTCACCATCACCAAGTATTCCCTGATGTACCCCAACACATGCACCACAACCTGGATTGTTAATAGATGCACCTGCATTATTGAAAATAGTTAACAATCCCTCTTCAATAGCTTTACCATAAACCTCTCTTGATGCTGGTGTAACAATAAGTCTTGTCCCCTCTGCAATTTTCCTATCTTTTAAAATATTTGCTGCAATACGCAAATCTTCAATTCTTCCATTTGTGCATGTACCTATAAATACCTGATCTATTGTTACATTTTCACAATCTTTATCACTAATTTTCCTAACATTGTCAACTGTATGTGGAAAGGATACCATTGGCTCAATTTCAGATAAATCTATTTTAATAACCCTTTCATATTCAGCATCTTCATCTGCATCTATTTTTCTAAACTTTTCCCCTCTTCCTCTTTCTATAAGATATTTCTCTGTAATTTCATCAGATGGAAAAAGCCCACATTTAGCACCAGCCTCAACAGCCATATTTGCAAGAGTTAATCTATCACACATTGGTAGATTTTTTACTCCTGCTCCACCAAATTCAAGAGCTTTATATGTGGCGCCATCAGCACCTATTAAACCAATTATGTGTAAAATAAGGTCTTTTGCAAAAACACCATTTTTAAATTTTCCACTAAGTTCTATTCTTATTGTCTCTGGAACTCTCAGCCATGTTTTGCCATAGGCAATGCCAATTGCAACATCAGTGGAGCCCATCCCTGTGCTGAAGGCTCCTATACCACCACCAGTACAGGTATGTGAATCAGCTCCTATTAAAATCTCACCTGGATTGAGGAACTTCTCTGCAACAACTTGGTGGCAAACACCGTCACCAATATCAAAAAGATGTGCTCCCATTTTTTTTGCAAAATTCCTTAATTTCATATGATCATTTGATAGCTCTTTTCTTGGACTTGGTGACGCATGATCAATAAACATATAGGTTCTATCAGGGTTCTTTATTTTATCAATTCCTAACTTTTCAATCTGATCCACAGCAAGAGGCCCCGTACCATCTTGAGTAAGACATGCTGATACAAAAGTAATAACAATCTCACCTGCTTTAACATCTTTACCAGCATTTAAGCTTATTATTTTTTCAACAAGAGTCATACCCATATTTAACTCCTTTCTAAATCCATACTTTCTTCAATTTTAAGTAAAGTTTCAAATTTAATATCAAGACCTATAATTGCTATCATTTCATCTTTATCATTCCATATTGGATGACTTACAGTTAAACAGAGATCATTTGTAATTTTAGAATTAAACAGGTTGGATACATATATTTCACCTGTTTTCACAGGGTTAATAAACCAATCTCTATCTGCAAGATTACCTCTCACCCAGTTAATTGAATATTTATCCATTTCATATAGCTGAGTAATATTTCTTGTAATTTGATTCCCTTCAAGGTCAACAACATAAGCAAACTGAATAAATGAATTTTCAAATAAAAGATTTTTAAGTTCTTCTTCAATTTTAGGTATATCAAGCTTTTTAAATGCCTCTTTTTCAACAATTTCTTTTATAATATTTTGTGCAATTTCTTTTGCTTTTTCTTTAATAACATCAAATTCTGATGTAAAGTAATCAGGTAGATATTTTCTAACAAGCTTTTCCATCTCTTCTGAGGAAAGTGCAGTTGTCCTGCCTGCATCATACATTTTGCTAACCTGTCTGAAAATCTTTTGAACACCTGGATGATACTTTTTAATTGTTTTGTCACCTTTTAACCCAAAGTGTGAATTTATCCAGTGTGCTATGCCAGCAGCACCTGATTTATCATTAATTGCAACAGAAGGTGGTCTATTCAAAATCTTGGCAGTATCAAATACATTGTAAATCTCTTCATTTTTAATCAAACCATCTGCATGGATTCCAGCTCTTGTAATGTTAAACTCAGAGCCAACAAATGGATAATTTGGTGGAATATTGAAACCAATCTCCTGCTCAAAATAATTTTTAATATCTGTAATTGCAGTGGTATCTATTCCATTATTACTGCCAATTATGCTAATATAATCGATTACCAAACCCTCTATTGGAGGATTACCTGTTCTCTCACCAAAACCAAAAATAGTACCATTAGCAGCAGCACATCCATATAACCATGCTGTTGTTGCATTTATCAATACTTTATGAAAATCGTTGTGTCCGTGCCATTCAAGATTCTCAGAAGGCACACCAGCTTCATCAATAAAAGCCCTTACAAGTTTGGGAACTCCTCTTGGTAGCGCTGCATTTGGAAATGGCACTCCATACCCCATAGTATCACACAACCTAATAAGAATAGGAATTTTAGTCTGCTCCTGAATTCTCATTAATTTCTGTGCAAAAGGAATAACAAAACCATAAATGTCAGCTCTTGTAATGTCTTCAAAGTGACACCTTGGAACAATGCCATTTTCAATTGCAGCTTCAATAATTTCAAGGTAATCTTTTAAAACTTCTTTTCTTGTTTTATTCAGTTTTAAAAAAATATGATAATCTGATACTGAGGTTAAAATCCCTGTTTCTTTTAACTCCATCTGTTTTACAAGTTTAAAATCCTCTTTATGAGCCCTTATCCAGCCAGTAATAATTGGAAATTCAAAACCTTTTTCTTTGCACAGCTCAACAGCTTTTTTATCCTTATCTGAGTAAAGAAAAAATTCTGATTTTCTAATAACACCATTGGGACCACCAAGCTTATGCAACAGTTCAAAGATATTTGCTATCTGCTCAGCACTGTATGGGGGACGTGCCTGCTGCCCATCTCTAAAAGTGGTGTCTGTGATAAAAATTTCATCTGGCATTGAGGGTAACACTATTGTGTTATCAAATTTTATTCGTGGAATTTCAGTATACGGGAAATATTCCCTGAATAGATTTGGCTTTTTTGTATCTATTAACTGAAACTTGCCACTATCTTGCTTTAAAAACTTATTAATATTAATAACTTTCCTCTTTGGCATATAACCTCCTTTAAAGATTATTTTCTAAGCATTCCATTATATAAAAAATTTAACAAAAAATCAAATTAATAAAAAATAAGAAATTAGCTCTTGAAAATAATTTTCCATTTAGTTAATAGTTCGAATAGAAGTTTATGTATACATAAAATAGCCATGAGTATAATAAAACAGAGAATCATTAATCATCCTTTTAAATGTTTATTTATAATATTTATTGTAATCTATATTTTAACCTCTCTTATTGTATCTTTTTTTATTTTTAATTACAGATTAAAATCTATCTCAAGACTCGTTCTCACAACTATTAATCAAGAATCAGATACATTTAAATATTTCATTAATCAAATTAATGAAAACAAATTTGTTTTTAAAGATATAGAATCTAATCTTTTAAAGCTCACTTCCCAGAATTTCTCATATATTAAAGTTTTTGATAAAAATCATAAGCCTCTATTTTATGCAAAATCAATCACAATTAAAAATAAAGAATTTAATAAAATTTCAAGGAACTTTTACAAAGAATTTCTGAAAAATGGAATGAAGAAAAAAGTTGATTTTTTCTATTTCAAAAAAAGGCTTTTTTTAATTTTAATTGAAAAAATTGGAAACAAAGGGTTTGTTGAAGCTATCTATCAGGTTCCCAAAGATATGAATGACAGAATAAAAATTAATTTAATTCAATCAATTAAAATAATTTCCTTTGTTTTACTTATAACTTTCTTTGTTATATTTTTAATTTTAAGCTCTTTTACAAGGACAATTAAAAATTTTAATTTTCAACTTTTAAATGAAAACATTAACTTTTTGCAAACAATAGGGGTAATGATAGCAAAAAGGGATTCTGAAACTGGGGAGCATAATTACAGAGTTACTTACTATGCTATTAAAATTGCTGAAAATCTCAAAATATCTATTAACATGAAAGCTCTGATTAAAGGTGCTTTTTTGCATGATATAGGTAAAATAGCAATACCAGATAATATCTTGTTAAAACCAGGTAAATTAACAGAAAAAGAATTTGAAATAATGAAAACCCATGTTGCCCACGGGATTGAAATTTTAAAAAATAACGACTTTCTCATTGATGCAATTGATGTAGTTGCCTATCATCATGAAAAGGTAGATGGCACAGGTTATCTTAAAGGATTAAAAGGTGAGCAAATACCTATAAATGCAAGAATATTTGCTGTAGCTGATGTTTTTGATGCATTAACTTCTAAAAGGCCTTACAAAGCACCATTTTCTTTTGAAAAATCAATGCAAATTATAAAAGATGATACAGGTAAACATTTTTGCCCAATAGTTGTTGAAGCATTTGAAAAAATTGCCAGAGAAATGTATAATAAAATTTCTAATTCAAACTCTGAAGAGTTAAGAATCTTAATAAAAGAAATTATTGTTAAATATTTTAAATAGAATCTAATATCTTTTTCATTACTTCAATATCAATTGGCTTAACAATGTATAATGTTGCACCTGCCATAAAACCTCTTTTTTTATCCTCCTCTGAATCAAGAGTTGTTACAAAAACAACAGGTGTGAATCTGTAATTTTCAAGTTTTCTCAACTTTTTAACAAATTCATAACCATCCATTACTGGCATATTAATATCAGAGAGTATAAGGTCATATCTGTTACTCATTGCTTTTTCAAGGCCATCCATACCATTTTCAGCAGTATCAACTTCAAATCCAAAGCCTTTTAAAAGAGATGTATGATAAACTCTAATTGTAAGAGAATCATCAACAACTAAAACTTTTTTAATCTTTTTAGAAGAACTCATCATCTTCCTCCAATGTTTTTCTATATACAGTATGGCCTTTAACTTTAACAGGCTCAAAAATTGAAGTTATGCCACTGAGACTCTCAGCATGGCCAAGAAAAAGGTAACCTCCATCTACTAAAATATCGTATAAATTATTAATAGCTTTAATCCTTGCTGGTTTATCAAAGTAAATTAATAGATTTTTGCAAAAAATATAATGAAATTTACCTAATGATTTTAAAAAATTACCATCAAGAATATTTCCTTCATAAAATTTAACTTTCCTTTTTATACTGCTTTTCAATTTAAATGTGTCATTGTCAATAATATCAAAATATTTCAATAAATACTCTTCTGGTAGTTTGGCAACACTCCTTTTACCATATACACCTCTAATAGCCTTTTCTATAGCATTTTTATCAATATCAATACCAGTAATGAAAAAAGGCTTATCAAGTACTTCATTTAAAACTATTGCTATACTGTATGGCTCTTCACCTGTTGATGTAGGGCTGCTTAGTACTTTTACGCTATTTCCAAAATTTTCAGTCTGAGCAAGATATGCAAGTGCCTGTAAATGAAAAAATTCTCTGTAAAAATAAGTTTCATTAACTGTAATCTTTGAGATAAATTCTCTAAAAACATTCTTATCCCTTTTTAATAGCAGAAAATAATCTTTAAGAGATGATATTCCAAGCTCCAATAAATGCTCTTTGATTCTACTCTCAAGAAAATACTTTTTACTATCTGGAATAGTTATACCAGAGTTTTCATAAATGAGCTCTCTAAACTGGTCAAAATAATACTTGGTAAGCATAAATCCTCTCGATTAAGCGAGTTTTGCAATTGTAATATCATTTTCAATAACATTAAGCATATCTATTTTTTTAGCATTTTCTTTGGCTTCAGGAATAATATCCTCATCACCAAGGTATATTAAGATTTTGTAAATCCAGTGCTTAATATGCTCATCAGAAATATTTTCAAGCTTTTTCCGTAGCAGTGGTATAAACCTTTTATCAAAAAAGTGACCATAAATAATTGTAGAAGCAATTGAGGTAGCTCCATATAGAGAATCAAATTTTTCATTTTTAATAAAATCAAGTAAAATTTCCACCACTTTATCTTTAAACTGAGTAAACTCCATTAAAAATTCAACAGCAGAGTACTTAACATTGGGATTCTCATCTTTTAATAAAGATGATATTAATTCAAGTGATTTCTCTGTTTTAATATCTTTTAAAATATCAAGGGCATGCTTTCTGATATTAAAATCATCTGAGCAAAGAAGTTTTTCTTTAACAATTTCAATAGCTACTTCTCCACAGGATACAATAATAGTAATTCCTGCATGTCTTATTTTAGGACTTTTGCTAAAAATTAGAGCAATAGCTTCTTTTGCAACAGCTTCTTTATTTGCACAATTGAGTAAAGTCTCAAGCCCTGCTGTTAGAACTTTTTTAGATTTTACATGTAATATAGTGTCAACTATAGCTCTGACAACATCTAAATCATTGCAATTTTCAAGATGCAAAATAGCATCTCTGATTTTATCATGGTCAGTTGATTTAAGCTGCTCAAGTAACTCTTTTTTATCCATCTATATCCTCACCACTCTTTTAACTACTTTTATTAAATCATTTGGGTTAAATGGCTTAACTATCCATCCAGTAGCTCCATACTGCTTTGCAAGCTGTTTTTTCCCAACTTCTGTTTCTGTTGTTACCATTAAAACAGGTGTAGCTCTATTATTCTTTTTAAATTCTTTCAAAAATTCAAGACCATCCATTACAGGCATATTTATATCACAAATTACCAGATCATACTTATTGGTTTGAGTTTTAGCAAGAGCTTCTTTACCATTTGAAGCTTCATCAACACTAAATCCTTGACCTTCAAGAGTCATTTTTACAAGATTTCTTACAGTAAAAGAATCATCAACTGTTAACGCTTTTTTCATATACACCTCCTTTTTGAAAAATCATCAATACCTATCCTTTTGTCATCCTTCGTAAAACTACATTAATATCCCTTGCTATTTTATAGGATGGCAAAACTTTAATGGCTGCTCCCATCTCTTTGGCAGCTCTTGGCATTCCATAAACTACCGCTGTTTCTTCATCCTCTGCTATTGTATAACAACCATTTTTTTTCATTTTCAATAAACCAGCAGCTCCATCTTTACCTATACCTGTTAATAAAACCCCTATTGCATCTGGTGCATAAACATCTGCCACAGAATCAAAGAGAACATCAACAGATGGATAATAGATATATCTGTCATCTTTAAATAACCTAACCTTCTTTTCTTTTGTAATCATCATGTGCCATCCACCTGGAGCAAGATAACCATATCCACCAAGAATGCTCTGACCAGGAGATGCGTGAAAAAACTCCATAGGAGAATATTCTGTTAATCTTTTAGCAAGGGATGGTGTAAATTGCGGTGGCATATGCTGAACAACAAGAAATGCAGTGTTATCATCAGGCTCATTTATTTCCTGTAAAATATCAAGTAACGTAGCTGGACCACCAGTGGAAATCCCTATTGCAACAACATATTTTGCAAGTTTTCTATCCTCAACCCTGTGTTCAACAATTCTTTTCCTCGTGAACTTAGGTGAAATTCTAATTCTACGTCTATTTTTATAAGCATTCTTTACTTTTGCTATAATCTCTTCTGCTACTTTATTAATATCAAGAGAAATTGTGCCTGAGGGCTTTGCAACAAAATCAAATGCTCCAAGATCAAGTAGTTCAAGGGTAATTGGCGCATCTTCTTTTGTAAGGGAAGAAATAACTATAACTGGTATTTTAATATTATCCTCCCTCATCTTTTCAATAGCTGCTTTTCCATCCATAACAGGCATATTAATATCAAGTGTAATAACATCAGGTTGAGCCTTATCAAGTTTATCAAACATATCCTGTCCATTTCTTGCTGTTTCAACAACTTTAATTTCAGAATCATTCTCAAGAATCTCTTTAATAGCTTTTCTCATAAAAGCAGAATCATCAACAACCATTACTTTTATCATATCTTCTCCATTTAATTTTTTTGATTGATAACTATATCCACTATTTTCTACATATCCACTCTATCATGCCCAATCAAATTAATCAAAGCTCAAAATTCAACTAACTATCCATCCTATTCCCAACTTAGCTCAAAATATCAATAATATAAACAATACTTCCATCACCAAGAATTGTAACACCACTTATCTCTTTAATATCCTGAATAATGTCAGGTGCTGGCTTTATAACTGTATCAATAGTGCTGATTACTTTATCAACAACCAGTGCTTTCTCCTGAAAATTATCAATTAAAAGTGTTAACTCCTGCTCATTATTATTGCTTGCTATATTTAAAATTTTACTTGCATAGCTTATTTCTATTACCTTTTCTCTATGGTGAATAACATTTAAATCTTTAAAATTTGAAATTTCAGCTTTTGGAATTTTAACAATTTCACTTATCATATCAGCTGGAATTCCTACAGTAAGTTCTCCTACTTTTGTTAAAAGAATCTTCTGAATCGCAAGCGTTAATGGCAAAACAAGCTTAAAAGTAGAGCCAACACCTATTTGTGAATTAACTGACACACTACCACCAAACTCACTAACAGCAGCAAGTACTGCATCTGTACCAACACCCCTGCCAGAAACTTCTGTTGCTTTATCCTTTGTTGAAAAACCTGGAAGAAAAATTAAATTTATTATCTCTTCATTATCCATTTTTTCAATTTCATCAGCACTTTTAATACCCTTTTCAATAGCTTTTTGCTTAACAATTTCTGGATCAATACCCTTACCATCATCAATTATTTCAATAAAAACATTTCCAGCATTCTGATAAGCCCTTATTTTTAAAAGCCCTTCTTCAGATTTACCTATACTTTTTCTCTCTTCAGGCGTTTCTATACCATGGTCAAGTGCATTTCTAATCAAATGAATCATAGGTTCACCTATTTTTTCAACAATAACTTTATCAAGCCTTGTATCCCCACCCTCTACAATAAATTTGATCTTTTTATTCAACTGCCTTGACAAGTCTCTTACAAGTTTTGGAAATCTTTCAAATAGTGTTGATAAAGGAATCATTCTCATTTCAAGTATTGTATTTTGTAAATTTTCAACAAGGTTTTTAAATCTCTGATATTTCTCTTTTAACTCTTTAGATGCATCAATATTTCCATATTCCCTCTGCAATTTTAACGTGAAAAAATTGAGCCATTCTTTGAAAACAGAAATCTCTCCAACAATATCCATTATATTTTGCACAATACCTTCTTCAATTCTTAGATAATTAGATTTTGAAATATATTTTGATAGATCCTGCTTTTTCTCTTTACCTGTTTTTGATTTTGTAGGCTCTGCTTTTGAAATTTTCTCTTTAATGTAATTTTCTATTTTTTCAGATAGACTTTTAAGTTTTATTTTTAAATTATCATAATCTTTGTTGCCAAAAGTTACCTGAATATCTTTTATCTCTTGAAAAAGCTCATTTAATCCTAAATTATTTGTTACTTTATATAGAGTAATTAATGCACGTTTTAAAAAATCATTCTCCTCATCACTAATCTCATCTTTACTGCTAATCTCTCTGAAAATTGGAATATATTGCTCAGCAACTTTTATAAAAGCCTGTTCATCTGCTGGAAGGGAGTCAACAGTTGAACCTTTTTCATTTGCATTACCTGAATCTGTTTGCAATGAATCAAGTAGCTCATATATATCTTCTGGTATTTCATCTGATTTTTCTTTAAATGAAAGCAACAGGTCATCAAGCCTGTCAATTAATGACTGCAAAATATCTATTTGTGAATCATTCAAAGTTGCTCCTGAATCTCTTACTTTTTGCAAAACACCCTCTGTGGAATGGGCAATATCTTTAATTGCTTCTAACACACTATCTTTACCATAGCTTAAAAGTATACCTGTATTCCCTTTAAGAGTGTGAAATCCTCTGAACATTTCATTTATTAGCTCTGATTCAGAACGATTTTCATGTAGTTTCTCAGCTACTTCACCAAGATGAATAATAATATCTTCACTTTCCTGCAGGTAATTTTCAAGTAGAGTTGAAGGGATTGATTCTTTTTTTTCTTCTATTTCCTCAGGCTTTTTAGAATCTTCACTTCCTTCTTCAAGTAGCTCTATTGTTACTCCATCTTCAATTATAAACTCCAATAATTCTTCTATTTCCGACCTATCTCTATCTGTTTCAAGGATTATATCAGCGTAAAATTTATGCTCATCAGTGATTTCATCTTCAGGTGATGGAATATTCTCCTCTATTATATCAATATCAAGATTGCCAAATTCTTTAAGATCTTCAATATAAAACTTGGGATCAATGGCTCTCTCAAATATACTCCTACCAAGTCTAAATTTTATTAAATATTTTGCCATACTTATACCCCCATTTTAAAGTAATGAATCTCCTCCAAACTTTTTCCATTTTTAAATCTAAAACAACTCCACATCACCTTCAGCATCTTCAAGCTTTTCACCAACAATTTCATTATGTTGGCTCATGTCATAATCCATTTTCTCTGCTGTAATTTCAGCTTCTCTATAAACTGTAGCGATACTTTTAAATCTATTTTCAAGTTCTAAAAATTCCTCAATTAACTGCTCTTCAGATATTTTATCTGATAAATAACTCACAAGTGTTTGAATCATTTCAGTAACCACAGTTAATTTTTTTCCAATATTTTGTATTCTTTGATTGTTAATATCAACATATTGAAGCTTTACTGTAATATCTTGCTGTATTTCCTGAACCATATTAAAAATATCTTCTGAAAAATCAGAGGTATATGTTATAAATCTTACAAAATCATTAACCAGCGTTAAAATCTCTTTTTTTATTATATCAGAAGCTTTCTGATCATTAATCTTGCTCTGCTCTTCATGCTCTCTAAAATTTTGAAAAAGCTCATTATTTTCATTAAAAGAGTCATCAAGCTCTCCAAATTGTAATCCAATATCTCTACCTAAGTCTTGAATCTCAATAGCTGCTTTTCTGATATTTTCGGCTATGATTTCAAAACCTTTACCTTTTTCACCCATCCTTGCTGCTTCAACATAAGCATTGATAGCTATTAAATCTACTTTCTCTGCTATTTCAACAATTTTTGCAATATTAGCACTAAAAGTTTCAAACTGTTTTTTTATTTTTGTCAAAGAATTTGAAAGATTAACTCCAAGATTAGATGATTTTTCTCTTCTTTGGGTCATATCTTCAAGAAATGAGTTCATTTTCTTCAATAGATTTTCTGGATCTTTATTGCATGTGCATGGTTCTAAAGTAAATAAACAAATATCTTCTTCATTTCTATACTTTATAACTTGAGATTTCACATCCTCAGGAATATCATCAGAGGTAGGATAAAGCTTTTTTGCTTTTTCACAGGTAATGTACCTTTCTATAATAAATATCTCTCTTGTAAAGTTCTTTACCTTACTAATAAGCGATGTTATATGCTGTGAAATAAAACTAAAAAGCTGGTCAACTTCTGGTGTAGCTTCATTAATCATTTCATTCACAACATTAGTGGCTGATGAAAGTATTTCTACACATTGAAATACTTTTTCATTAACAATCATTTAAGCCCCCTGCTCTACTTTAAAAAATTTGCAGTTTCATTTTTTAAAAATTTCATCATTGCTTCTAACTCATCTTGAATTTTAAAAGCTATTTCAAAATATTCTCTAAAAATCATATTTCTAAGTTTAAAAGAATACTCAGAATGAATTTTTTCCAATGTTGAAATTATATTAAAGAAATAAGATGAAATTTTATTGATTTTTATATTAATCTTTTTTGCTTCCTCTGTGATATTATCAAGTGTCATTAATACCATAATAAATTCATTCTCTTTTAATTTACCAACTTCTATTTTTGTAATAAGCGTAAGATAGTTTATTTTAAAAACAAAGTTACTATAATCTTTTATTAACAATCTTATTTTTCTCAAACATACATTTAAAGAATGTTTAAATTGTCTCAAATTCAGGCTAAACCTTGTATTTTTAATGTAATATATCTGCTCAAGCAACCCCTCTATCATACTAATTAATTTATCAAATACGTTAAATAGAGTAATTTGTTCACCATTGAAACAATCCTCTACTTCTGCTAAAACTTCTTTTTTCATAAAATTAACTAATTCTAAAAAATTCTCACTTAAAACAAATTTAACTTTTTCAAGTGTCATTAAATCAGTCTCTATATCATGTAAGACATTAACAAGTGAATCAAAAGCCTTTTTAAGCTCATCAAATCTGCTTGTAACTTTAATGGACTCTTCTTCAAGACTGAGACCTATTACTGATATGATATTGCTAAATTCCTTCATGTCAAGAGACTTTATTTTAGCATTAAGCGCTGAAAGCTGAAGCTCTATTTTAAACTCTTCTATTTGAGATTTTATTTCAGTAAAAATATTAGAATCATATTTGTATATATCTAATTTTTTAAAACTGCGAAAGAAATTCTGTCTTTCTTTTGTTACATTATTTTCAACATACATTAATTGATTAATATCATTTTCTAACATTTCAATAAATTGATTAAAAACCACCCTATATAAATCACAACGGTTTTTTATAGATTTGTTATTTTTTTGGAAATTATCAGGCATACAATATTAGCCCCTTTATTGATATTATCTTTCTTTTATTATATTTTATTTGATTTTTCAATTTATTTATAATTAACTTGACTTTAAGTTTTTTATCAATATCTTTTATAATATAAAGATAAAAAATTTAAAAAAATGGGTATCACCAATGATAGAAACAAAGAAAATAAATAATAACACTATATTAATTTTACCAAAGTTCAATTTTGAAATAACTAATTATGAAAATGTAACTGAGTTAAAGAATATTATTTTCAATTATATTAATACAGAAAATATAGTAAACATAATCTTAAATCTCGAACATTGCAATTTTATTGACTCTTTTGGTATTGGAAATCTTTTAAGAATTTATGAGCAAATAAAAAAACATAATGGTAAATTAATGGCCTGCAATATTTCAAAAAATATAGAAAAATTGTTTAAAATCACAAATTTATGTAGTTTTATTACTCCAATAGATAACTGTAACAAATTTAACTAACTATCATCTTTTGAAATAAGATTTTTTATATTAAGAATAAAAATTAATCTATCATTTTTGGCTTTAGCAATGCCATTTAAATATTTTTCCTCTATATCAATATTCTCATCAGGAGGGTAAATTTCATCCTCGCCTAAGCTTAAAATTCCCTCAAGGCTATCTACAAGCAAACTAACAGAGCTATTGCTTAAAACTATGATTCTTTTATCTTCAATGTTTTTACTACTATCCTCTATATTTAATCTTTTGTCAAGGGAGATTACTGTAATTACAGAATTTCTTAAATTCATCATCCCAATAATATAATCAGGAGCTTTTGGCAATTCATTAATAGTTGAAAACTCTACAACTTCCTGAACTTCTTTAATATTAATAGCCATATGAATATCTCCAACTCTAAAATGAAGATATTTTTGAACATTTTTATCTTTTTTATCTAAAACCATTACTTCCTCCTGACTTTCTCCTTTTAAAACCTCATCTAAATTTATATTAAAAATATTTTCAACATCAAGAATGAGAACTAACCTCTTACCATTATCAAGTGGAATTATACCTTTATTTGGTAGAGAATTATTTTCAATACTGAGAATGGCATCCTTATCTATCCACCTTATCTCTTTTACATATGGCACAGAGATTCCTACTAACATATTATTAATTTTAGCAAGGATTACTCTCTCTCTATCAATAGATGTTGAAATTCCTAAAAATTCAGCGAGATCAATTAACACAACACTACTGTTTCTTAATAAAAAAAGCCCTTTTAACCAATTTGGATTATCTGGTATTGTGGAAATATTTTCAGGAAATGATAATATCTCCTGAACAACATCTACATTTATTGCAAACCACTCTTTTTCAATCTGAAATATAATGTATCCTTTGCTACTATTTTTTATGTTTTGCTCTTTTTCTCCTGAGCCTTTATTTGCTGAATAAAAATTTTTACTTTTAATTTCACATTTTTTCACATCAAAAAGTGGATCAAGTTTCAATAATAAAATTATCTCATTGTTGTGCTGAAAATAACCACTGAAAAACTCTTTATTTAAATCATCAAGAGCAATATTCTCTATATCATAAATTTTATCCTCATCAACCTGTATTACACCTTTTAATCTCTCAATTAAAATTCCGCTAATTTTAGACTCTTTTTCTACAACAATAACAATATCTGAATTTAAAGGATTCTTATATAATAAAAGACCAAGGTCTATTAATGGAATAGGATTGTTTCTCAGGTTAAATATACCTTTAATAAAATCTTTTGAATTTGGAACAGGAAATACTTTTTCAACAGTAACACTCTCCTTTATAAAGCCCGTTTCATACCCAAAAAGCTGTCCATTAACTTCAAATACCATAATGCTTTTCATTCAAGTCCCCCTAAGTCCAACATTCAAAATTGAATTACCTTTAAGTTAATACTCGTTACTTTTTAGTTGCTGTTAATCCCAATTTAAAATCTATACTATCTTCACCAACTACCAACCACTAAATTAAAATGCCTGCAACTCATCTGCAAGTGATGCAAGCTCATCTGTTGCTTGAGAAAGCTGGTCAATAGCTGTGGTAATCTGTCCAATTGCACTTGATAATTCAGCAACTGTTCTTGATGTTTCCTCAGCAGCAGATGCTATCTGGTCAGATCCACTTAAAATATCGTCACTATCTTTTTTTAATTTCTCGCCAGCTGCTTTTGATGCTTTAATTAAACTGTCAACATGGTGTGTAACATTTAATATTGAATTTAATGAATCTCTTATTCTATCAATACTCTCTTTTTCAGAATCTGTATTCTGCCTTGAAATATTTAAGCTTTCTGAAAAATCTTTCAAATGCTCATTTACCTTCACCACTCTATCTCTAAGTTGTTCTACATTCTCAAAACCATTCTGAGCTAAATTTTTAATATCAGCTGAAACTACTTCAAATCCCTTGCCAAATTCACCTGATCTCGCTGCTTCTATAAAACCATTTACAGAAAGCATATTTGTTTGAATAAGAACAAGCTCAATTTTGCCAATAGAAATATCAATAAACCCATTTGATCTTTCAAGATTTTTTAAAATAAGCACAGAATCCACAAGATCTTTAGCCATACTATCTATACTTTTTCTCACTTCTTCAAGAACATCTTTTGATTTATTAAAATATTCTATAGCATCATCTATAAGTTTGTCTGATTCTGTTGCACCTTTAACAATTTCATCAGCTTTGGTAACACTTTCATTTGCAATATCAGCCATAGATTGTGCTGAACGTGCCTGCTCCTCAGCTGCTGCTGAAAGCTGTTCTATAGCTGTTTTAACCTCATCAATACTTTTATTTGATTCTTCAACAGATGCTGATAACTGCTCTGTAGCAGCTGCAAGCTCATCAACTGTTTTGTCATCAATAGATGGTGCATCTTTTAACTCTTGAGCCATTGCTCTAAGTTCCTCTGCTGCTTGAGAAATCTGATCCATTGCAAGAGCAAGCTCTTTACTGGATCTCTCTATCTGATCAGCAGAAGCTGACTGCTCCTCTGCTGCTGCTGCAACCTGCTCTGATGCATTTTTTAAATCTTCTATAGAAACAAGAATATTTTCATATATTTGAACAAATTTTCTACTTGTTTCTTGAACTTTTGTGGTAATATCATTAACCAAATTAAATTTTTCAATTAGCTCATTGCCTATCTCAACCTGCCTTTCACCAGATTCAACATTCTCTTTTGCCTGTTCCACTATTTTCTTGATATTCTCAACAAGCTCATCAAGTAACTCTTTAATCTGATTAGCATTATTTTCAGACATCTCTGTAAGTATTCTTACCTCTTCTGCAACTACAGAAAATCCTTTCCCATGCTCCTCTGCTTTTGCAGCTTCAATAGCTGCATTTAAAGCAAGAAGATTTGTTTTATCAGCAATTTTAACAATACCTTTAATTGCATTTTCAATATCACCAGAAAGACTTTCTATCTCCTGAACAATTTTAACAGAGCTTTTAATATTATCTGTGGATAAGATAATATCATTCTTAACATTTGTAATATTATTAATTAAAAGGTCTGTTTTTGAAGAAATATCCTCTGAAATATTTAGAATCTCATTAGCTTGCTTGATATTATCCTGAACAAAATTGTATATTCTATTAACTGCATCTCTATTTGTATCACATGATCGAGCTGCTTCCTCTGCTGCTGCTGCAATGGTTTGTGCAGATCGGTTAGCCTGTTCAAGAGCAGATGCAATTTCTGCAACAGAAGCTGCTACTTCTTCACTTGCTGAGGCGAGTCTCTCTATAAGGGACTGTTTCTTTGCTGAGGTCTTGGCATTTTTCCTTTTTTCAAGATTTCTTTTAACGTTTAAAGATATTCCCCTTCCCTCTGATGGTGGTAATATATCCTTGGGCATACTATACCTCCCTGAAAAGTTATTTTATGTTAATTTGCCTACTTTTTATCGGAGTTTAAAAAATAAAACTTTAATGAAAAGGCTTTTGACTTTTTATTCTAACTTATATATAAATATTAAAAAGTCAATATTTAAAAAAATAAATCTTTTTAAATTAGAGGTTTATCAATGCTAAAGAAAATAGCTCTCATAATCATTCTCATTTTCTTATACTCATGTGCTACTAATCCTGTTACAGGTAAAAAAGAATTAATGTTAATTTCCACATCACAAGAAGTTGCAATTGGCAAAAAAGCTGACAAAGATATTATAGCTGAATATGGGTTATACAATAATAAAAAATTAACCAAATATGTAGAATCAATTGGTTATAGACTTGTAAAACATGTTCATAGAAAGAATATTTCATACTATTTTAGAATCCTTGATTCTCCTGATGTAAATGCATTTGCTGTTCCAGGTGGATATGTATATGTTACAAGAGGCATCCTATCATATATCAATAATGAAGCTCAACTTGCTGGAATTTTAGGTCATGAGCTTGGTCACATTAATGCAAGGCATAGTGCAAAACAGATGAGTGAATCTATGCTATTTAATCTTGGACTTGCAATAGCCTCAATAGCAAGCCCCGAAGTTAAATCTCTTTCCAATCTCATATCAGCTGGAGCCAAGCTGCTGTTTTTAAAATTTAGTAGAGATGATGAAAATCAGGCTGATTATCTTGGAGTTTACTATTCATCATTAGCAGGTTACAATTCTTATGAACTTGGTATCTTTTTCAATACTTTAAAGAGGATAGAAGCAAAAAAAGGTGGCAATCTTCCAGAATGGTTCTCCACACACCCTTCACCAAAAAATAGAATAAAAAATGTTTATAGGGAAACAAGGGAAATGCAATTAAAATTGCATAAAAAGAGGTATATTGTTAATCGTAACAGATATCTCAGAGAAATTGACGGGCTAATTTTTGGAAAAAATCCACAGGAAGGATTTTTTGAAAAAAATTACTTTTATCATCCTGCTCTAAGATTTAAATTTTATGTTCCACCTGTGTTTAAATTGCATAACAGCGCTTCCAAAGTTATCCTTATTAGTAAAAAAAATGACTGTTTTATTATTTTTCATCTTAATAAATACAGTAATCTCAGAAGGGCTGTACAAAAATTTTTATCCAATCCTGACTTAAGGGCTTTTTATGAAAAAAGGCTAAATATTAACGGTTTTAATTCTATTAAAATCAAGGCTGTTTTAACAGGAAAAAATTTAGTTGTAATTTCTTATTTTATTCAAAAAGATGGAAAAATTTTTCAGTTTGATTCTATTTATAAAAATTACAATGAACTTTATTCATCTATACCTCTCAGTTTTGCAACACTGAGAGATAAAAATAAAATCAATAGAAAGCCATACAGAATAAAAATCTTTAAGCTACCAATCTCTGGCACTTTTTCAGATATTGTAAAACACTATAAAGTGAGGGATAAAAAGTTTATAAATAAAATTGCAATTTTAAATGGCATTACAATGAACAGTTATTTAAAAAAAGGCACTTTAATCAAAATTCTTGTAAAATAAAAAATTTGGAGTTATCCATGATTGTAGGAATTAATGGTAGTCCACGAAAAGGTAACAGCTTTTTGCTACTTAAAGCATTTCTTGATGGTGCAAAAGATAGTGGCAATGACACATTGTTAATAGATAGTTGCAAAATTGATATTTCACCATGTCATGAGTGTGGCTATTGTATGAAAAATAAAATTTGCAGATTAAAAGATTCCATGAATGATTACCTAAAAATACTTTCTAAATGTGAGCATATAGCTGTTGCATCCCCTGTCTTTTTCTTTGGAATTTCAGCACAGCTCAAAATTTTCATAGACAGATGCCAACCTCTTTGGGCTAAAAAATATATTTTCAAAGAAGATTTAAGCAAAAATTTTCATTTTCAGAGAAAAGGTTTTTTCTTTTCAACAGGGGGCTTCAATAAAAATATTACCTTCAAAGGTGGAGAATTAGTAGTAGCAACTTTTTTTGATACATTATCAGTTAAATTTGAAAATAAAATTCTTGTTACTTCATTGGAGGAGAAAGGGGAGATAAAAACCAAACCTGACATACTTAAACAAGCGTATAATATGGGAAAAACATTAAAATAAAAATGCGAGAGGAGAGACTCGAACTCTCACGGCTAAGCCGCTGGATCCTAAGTCCAGTGCGTCTGCCAATTCCGCCACTCTCGCACATGAGGATTCATCCGTTATCATTGAATTTTATAAATGTCAAGCACCTTCATAAAAAATCAAAATTTTTTTTAAAAATTGGTCGCACTTAGCAATATGTTAATGCTATCAAAAACTTAACAAATTTCCATACCAAATGCAAAATCCAACAGCAATTTTTTAAAAATGTGCTTATAAGCTTTTTAATTTGAAATAACATCTATAATATTTCAAAAACTTTGAACTTTGAACCGATAACTGTAAACTATTTAAGGGCTTTAGCCCGAAAAATCTCTTGCTTCAAGGTTGGTTTTGTATAATTTAGTTATTCATCATATAGACTCTTCGGGCTGTGCCCTCAGATGACAATATTCATTCACGGTTCAAAGTTATTAGTTCAACGTTGAATTAGGCGATAGTC
>CAZIZE010000042.1:0-49391 GCA_964543655.1 uncultured bacterium | reverse complement strand
TCGACTCCCTCCGGGCGTGCCTCTCTATTTCTGAATATTTACCCTTTGTTTACCTTAAAAATAAAACAATGATAGCTTTAAAAAAATGATTGAGGATAATAAACTCGAAAATTTTTTTATTATTAGCTTAAAATCAAAATTTTTATAAGTAATTATTTGAATATAAATTTAAAATTCTATTATCATAAAAATAATTTTTTGAGGTTTTTATAAAACATAAGACCTTTGCAATTGCAAAGGTCTTGTGTTGATTTTATTCATAAAAAATTTTCAGTTGTTTGCTTCTGTTTGGATGCCTTAACTTTCTCAAAGCTTTTGCTTCAATCTGTCTAATTCTCTCCCTTGTTACATTAAAGTCTTTGCCAACTTCCTCAAGAGTGTGATCATATTTTTCACCTATACCAAATCTCATTCTAAGAACTTTCTCTTCCCTTGGTGTTAAAGTTGAGAGAATTTTTCTTGTGGTTTCAGCTAAAGCAAGGCTAATGGTTGCATTGGCAGGGTTGATGACTCTTTTATCCTCAATAAAATCTCCAAGAATACTATCTTCATCTTCTCCAATTGGAGTATCAAGAGAAACAGGTTCTTTAGATATTTTTAATACTTTTCTCACTTTTTCAACAGGAAAATCCATCTTTTCAGCAATTTCTTCAGCTGTTGGCTCTCTTCCAAGTTCTTGAACAAGGCTTTTAGTTGTTCTAATTAATTTATTTATTGTTTCAATCATATGAACAGGAATCCTAATGGTTCTTGCTTGATCTGCAATTGCCCTTGTAATTGCCTGCCTAATCCACCATGTTGCATATGTGCTAAACTTGTATCCTCTCTGATATTCAAATTTGTCAACAGCTTTCATTAAGCCAATGTTACCTTCCTGAACAAGGTCGAGGAATTGTAAACCCCTATTTGCATATTTTTTGGCAATGCTCACCACTAATCTTAAATTTGCTTTTACAAGTTCATTTTTGGCTCTTTCAGCTTTTTCCTGGGTCTCTATTATATCGTAATATATCTTTTTAAATTCATGAATTTCATAACCTGTTAATTTTTCAATCTCTTTAATTCTTTTCAAATAATTTTCATAACGTTTTGCAAATTCTTCTACTTTTTCAACGGTAATGTTAAACTTAGCATATTTTTGAGCTGTTTCTTTACTATTTAAAATCTCTTGATACGATTTATCAATATCTGGAACAATAGTTTTTATTGATTCTATGTCTCTTTCAATAGCATTATATTCATTGACCAACTCTTTAAATCTATCAAGGATAGAAGATAACTGCTTGTTTTTAAGGTTAATAGATTTTATATATTCAACAATTTTATCAGAGTTTTGCTTAATTTTCTTTTCAATTTCTTTTTTTTCATTTTCTGAAATATCAGTTTCTAATTTTTTTTCAAGCTCAATATTTTCATTTTTAAGCTCTTTAATATTATTGATAATTTCAAGGATTCTTGTAGTTTGAAGCCTTTCCTCTTCTGATACAAATTCATAAACTTCACTATCTTCTTCAAAATGATAATTTTCTAATTCTTCCTCTATATCCCTTGTAACATCTCTAATACCAATTTTTTTGCTTTCTATTAATTTTTCAAGCTCAATAACCTGGTCTGTGGTTAATGGAGAGCGGATAATTTTGGAGAGAATTATTTTTTCATTTTTTTCAATCTCCTTTGCAAGCTCTATCTCTTCTTCTTTTGATAATAGTGGTATCTGCCCCATTTCTTTGAGATAAATTCTTATTGGCTCAGCAGTTCTATAATTTGCATCATCAATAACAATTTTTTCTTCAAGATGCTCATCTTCCTCTGTATCTTGTGGTGTTGAATTTTCTTCAAGTATTTTTTTGGCAATTTTAATTTTATTCTTTTTACCATCAATTATCTCTATATCAAGCTCTTCCATTAACTCTATCATATCTTCAATTTGCTCAGGTGTAATATCAATTGGCAAAGAATTGTTTAACTCTTCATAGGTTATGAATCCTTTTTCTTTGCCATAAGCAATTAATTGCTTAATTTCTTTAATCTTTCTAATATCGATACCTTTTCTTACAAGCTCCATCGGGCTCTCTTCCTCCTCTTAATAATCTAATTTCTTCATTTCTTCTAAAATAGCTTTCTGCTCTTTCATTAGTAAAACCAATCTTTCTTCATTTTTATTTTTCTCCTCTTTTTTTATTTCTTCTGTAATATCTTTTAATTTTCTTTCAAAAAAACTTTTTTTTAATCTTTTCACTAAATCGCTGAAAACACTTTCCTTATCATTACTGCTATCAAATTTGTTATTAAGAGCAAGGAATCTTAATCTCTCTTTCTCGCTTTCTGAGAAATTTTCAGAATCCAAAATAGCATTTAAATCTCTACCTTTTTTTAATTCATTAATTAAAATTTTATATGTATTATTCTGGAAAAGTTCTGATGAAATGTTATCCAAAAAATCATTATTCTTTAAAAGCCAGCCTATAATTTCATCTTCCAGCCTAATACTTATTTTATTTTTTCTTTCCTGCTTATTATACTTAGCTTTTCTAATGGTTTTATTAAAATGAGCTTTTACTTCCCTGTAATTGAGGGATAATATTTCACTGCAACCTTTTATAAAATGGTCTTTATATAGTGGGTTGTCAATATCTGAATAAATTTTTTTAAATCTTTCCATTAATCTAATTCTATTTTCTAAATTTTTCAAGTCAATGGATGAAAAAATAATATTTTTTAAAAAATTCACAAGGTCTTTTGATTTATTTTTTAATTCCATAAATTCATCAAAGCCATATTTATTAATAAAATCATCAGGATCTAAATTGTCTTTGAGATAAATTATCTTTGGGTTAAAATCTTTGTTAATAGCTATTATTGCACCTCTAATTGCTGCTTTTATACCAGCTTTATCTCCATCATAGAGAAAAATGATATTTTCTGTAAATCTATTAATCAAATTCAATTGCTCAGTTGTAAAAGCTGTTCCTAAAGTGGCAACAACATTTTTTATGCTATTACTGTAAAGTGATATTAGATCCATATAGCCTTCCACTACAATTGTTTCATTTTTGGTTTTAATAATATCTTTATTTTCAAATAACCCGTATAAATTCTTCCTTTTCTGATAAATTGCTGATTCTGGTGAATTTAGATATTTAGGCTGAATTTTCTTGTTCAAAGTCCTGCCACCAAATGCAATAATTTCACCTTTTAAATTTCTAATTGGAAAAATAATCCTGTTCCTAAATGTATCGTAAAAATTCTTTTCCTTTTTTATCAATCCAATCTCATTTGCCAATTTTAGCTCAATGCCCCTTTTTTTTAAAACTTTAATGAGAAATTGTGAATCATCAGGAGCATATCCAAGGAAAAATTTCTCTATAATCTCTTCATTTATATTCCTCTTTTTTATAAAATCCTGAACATTTCTATTAGTTAAATTTTTTTTTAAATTTTCATGATATGCCTCTGCTGCAACATATGTAATTTCAAAGTAGTTGTTAATACTTGAATATTTTTTAAAATCAATGTCAAGGTTGTAATCTTTGGCAAGTTTTACTGCTGCATCAAAATAGTCAAGACCATTAATTTCACTGACAAATTTTATTACATCTCCACCTTTACCACAACCAAAACAGTGAAATATCTGCTTCTGTGGGCTAACCACAAAAGAAGGTGTTTTTTCAGCATGAAATGGGCATAAAGCAGTAAAATTTGCACCACTTCGTTTTAAGTTTAAATATTGAGACACAACATCAACAATATCAACCTGTTCTCTAATTTTTTCAAAACTAAAAATTTCTTTAGGCATTTTGAATTAGCATAAAAGCATTTGCAGGGGAAAACCCTGCACTACTTTTATTATGTAGATTTAATGTCTTCAGGATGAGTAATGTATCCTGTAATAGCTGATGCAGCTGCAACAGCTGGATTTGAGAGATAAACTTCACTTTCAGGATCACCCATTCTTCCTACAAAATTTCTATTGCTTGTTGCTACTGCTTTTTCTCCTTTTGCTAAAATCCCCATATGTCCTCCAAGGCAAGGACCGCATGTGGGAGTACTCACAACTGCACCAGAATTAATAAAAATTTCAATTAAACCTTCATTAAGTGCATCTATATAAATTTTCTGAGTTGCAGGAATAATAATTGTTCTAACATATTTTGCAACTCTGTTACCTTTTAAAATTTCTGCTGCAATTCTTAAATCTTCCAACCTGCCATTAGTACATGAGCCAATAAAAACCTGGTCAATTTTTATATCCTTTGCTTCAGTTACAGGCTTGGCATTCTCCGGTAAATGGGGAAAAGCAACCTGTGGCTCTAAATTATTTACATCTATCTCAATAATCTCTGAATAATTTGCATCCTCGTCACTTTTAAAGAATTTGTAGGTTCTTTGAGCTTTTCCTTTAACATATGCCTCTGTTATAGAATCTGGCTCTATAATTCCAGCTTTACCGCCAGCTTCAATAGCCATATTGCACATGGTAAGCCGTGCATACATAGGCAAATCTTTAATTACTTCACCTGAAAATTCCATTACTTTATAAAGTGCGCCATCCACTCCTATTTTACCAATTGTGTATAAAATCAGATCTTTACCATCAACCCACTTTTTTAACTTACCTTTATACACAAATTTCATTGTTTCTGGAATTTTAAACCATGCTTTTCCTGCAATCATTGCTGCTGCAAAGTCAGTGCTTCCAACTCCTGTAGCAAATGCTCCAAGTGCACCATAGGTGCATGTATGGCTATCAGCTCCTATAACAATATCACCAGGAACAACAATCCCTTTTTCAGGTAAAAGAGCATGCTCCACTCCTACTTCTCCAACTTCAAAATAATATTTTAAATTATGTTTTTTAGCAAAATCTCTTAAAATTTTAACTTGATTTGCAGAGTTAATATCTTTGTTTGGTGTGAAATGATCAGGAACAAGCACTATTTTATCTTTGTTGTAAATATTGCCACCATAAATTTCTTCAAATTTTTTAATAGCAATTGGTGCTGTAATATCATTTGCAAGGGCAATATCTATTTCTACCTCAACAAACTCACCAGGTTTTACAACTCTACCTAATTTTTCTGAGAATATTTTTTCAGCTATTGTAAGCCCCATGTTATCCCCCTTTTAAACAAAATATAATTAATGTAATTCCACCCAATTATCAAGCCTGTACGCAAGCTTGTTAAGAGCATTAACAAAGCCTTTAGCACTTGCCACAATAATATCTGTATCTGCTCCCTGTCCTGTAACTTGCTTACCTTTATATTCTATTCTTACAGTAACTTCTCCAAGAGCATCTGTACCACCTGTTATAGCTTTAATTGCAAAAGTAACAAGTGAACAGTTGATACCAGTAATTTTCTTTATTGTTTTAAATGCAGCATCAACAGGCCCATCACCAAATTCTGCATCTAACTTAATCTGTCCATCCACAAGCATCTGAATAGTTGCAGATGGTTTTACAAATGTCCCTGAATTAATATTTATATACTTTAATTCATATTTATGAGGAATTCTTAAAATATTTTCAGCAACTATTGCGTCAATATCCTCATCGTAAACCACTTTTTTCTTGTCGGCAATATGTTTGAAAGCTTTAAATGCTTTTTCAAAATCTTCATCTGATAAATCGTAGCCAAGACTCTCTAACTTTGATTTTAAAGCATGTCTACCTGAGTGTTTACCCAAAACAATTGCATCTGTTGAAATACCAATACTTTCAGGTTTCATAATTTCATATGTTTCTTTTGCTTTTAAAACTCCATCTTGATGAATACCTGATTCATGAGCAAAAGCATTTTTGCCAACAACAGCTTTATTGGGCTGAACAGATATACCTGTAATTTGAGAAATAAGTTTGCTTGTAGGGTAGATATTCTGGGTTATAATATTAGTATCATATTTGTAAAAATCTTTCCTTGTTTTTAATGCCATAACAACTTCTTCAACAGCTGCATTACCAGCACGTTCACCAATACCATTAATAGTTGTTTCAATCTGCCTTGCACCAGCTTCAATTGCAGCAAGAGTGTTGGCTGTAGCAAGACCAAGGTCATTATGGCAATGCACACTGATAACAGCTTTATCGATATTTTTAATGTTATCTATAAGATATTTTATTATATTGGCGTATTCCTGAGGGACAGTGTAACCCACTGTATCGGGGACATTGATAATAGTGGCACCTGCATCAATAACTCTTGTAAAAATTTTAACCAGAAAATCAAGTTCACTTCTTGTAGCATCTTCTGCTGAAAATTCTATGTTGTCAGTGAACTTCTTTGCAAATTTAACAGCATCAACAGCCTTTTCTATAACTTCCTCTGGTTTTAAATTCAGCTTATACTGCATATGAATAGGTGATGTTGCAATAAATGTGTGTATCCTCGGCATATCACTATACTTAATAGCTTCGTATGCTCTCTCAATGTCAGCTCTATTTGCCCTTGCAAGTCCTGCAATTTCAACACCTTTTACCTCTTTTGCAATTCTTTTTACAGCATTAAAATCACCATCACTTGCAATTGGAAAACCAGCTTCTATAACATCAACATTTAATTTTGCAAGTTGTCGTGCAACAATTAATTTTTCATCTGGTGTCATACTTGCACCAGGTGACTGCTCACCATCACGTAATGTTGTGTCAAATATTTTCACTATTTCCATTTGAATTAACCTCTATCTCTTTTTTCTTAAAAATTTTTTTGTATAAAAATTCGCATGGCCCTGAGGCAACATAGATAGCCATTAATGTAAAAAGAGCAAGTTCTGTTTCAAGAACTATTACCAGTAAAAGTAAAATTAAAAAGAATACAAATTTTAAAGGCTTTTGCTTGATAAATTGAACTTCTTTAAAGCTTAAATATTTTATATTGCTCACCATTAAAAATGAAAGGCAATATACAAGTATTAAAAGTATAATATTTTTATCAATAACAATTTTGCCAAGTTTAAACATTAAAAGAACAGTTGTTGCAACCATACTTGCTGCTGCTGGTATGGGAAGCCCAGTAAATCTACTTTTTTCTGAAACAGTAACCATTACATTGAACCGTGCAAGTCTCAATGCTCCACAAGATGTAAAGAGAAAAGCAGCAACCCAGCCAAATTTACCATATGGGATCAATGCCCATGTGTATATTAGAATACTTGGAGCAACACCAAATGATATTAAATCTGAAAGAGAATCATACTCTACACCAAATTTACTTGTTGTATTGGTGATTCTTGCAACTTTCCCATCTGCTATATCAAAAAAATTTGCAATTAAAATAGCAATTGCAGCATATAGGAAGCGACCATTTATAGCTGCAATAATAGCGTAAAATCCACAAAATAAATTTCCAGTTGTGAAAAGATTCGGTAAAACATATATGGTTTTTGCTTTTGAAATTTTTTTATCCAATTTTTAAAATCCCTAAAATAGATTCTCCACCATACACCTGCTGGCCAATAGAGACATTTATTTCAAACAGATTAACAGGCACTTCAACTTCAGCACGAGAGCCAAACTTTATCATACCTATTTTATCACCTGTATTTAAAAAATCACCTTCATTAACATAAGATACAATCCTTCTTGCAATTAATCCAGCAATTTGAGTAACCTTATATTTAAAAATGTTACTATCTACAATATAGCTCATTCTTTCATTATGCTCTGAAGCTTTATCAAGTGAAGCATTAAAAAATTTTCCTTTATGATATATTTTTTGCACAATTTTTCCTTCAAATGGCAATCTATTTATGTGAACATCAAAAACAGTCATGAAGATGCTTATCTTATAACACTCACACTGAAGAGATTCTGAAAAAAATTTTTTAATCTCTATAATTTTTCCATCAGCTGGAGATAGAAAGCATTTTTCTATTAACGGTGGAAACCGCATAGGGTCTCTGAAAAAATAAAGAGAAAAAAGCAAAAATAAAAAAAACAATTTCCCAGCAATAATCCACTTTAATAAAAAAGAAATAACCATTGCAACTGCAATGGTTATAATTATTGGATAACCCTCTTTAGTTATTTTCAATTTAAACCTCTGTTAATTTTTATCTTTATCAACAAGTTTCTCTTTTTTTAACCATGGCATCATATCTCTAAGTTTCTTTCCAACCTCTTCAATCTGATGTGTTTCATCTTTTCTTGTTAATGCATTGAAAGTAGGCCTATTTGTTTGATTTTCAAGCATCCACTCTTTTGCAAATTCTCCATTTTGAATTTCTGATAATATTTTTTTCATTTCCTGTTTTACGCTGCTGTTTATTATACGTGGTCCTCTTGTAAGGTCACCATATTGAGCTGTATTACTAACAGAATATCTCATATTTGAGATACCACCTTCATAAATCAGGTCTACAATTAGTTTCAACTCATGACAGCATTCAAAATATGCCATTTCTGGTGGATAACCTGCTTCTACAAGAGTTTCAAAAGCAGCTTTAATCAGAGCTACCACTCCACCACAGAGAACTACCTGCTCACCAAATAGGTCAGTTTCTGTTTCATCTTTGAAAGTTGTCTCAATAATTCCAGCTTTTCCACCACCAATTGCTGTGGCATAAGCAAGAGCTATATCTTTGGTCTGTCCTGATGGATCCTGCTGAACAGCAATTAACATTGGCACTCCTCTTCCATTAACATATTCATGCCTAACAAGGTGTCCTGGTGCTTTTGGAGCAACCATAAAAATATTAATATCAGCTCTTGGTACAATTTGGTCAAAATGAATATTAAAACCATGTGCAAAAGCAAGAAATGCCCCTTCTTTTATATATGGTGCAATTTTTTCCTTATAAATGCTACCTTGAAGCTCATCAGGTGTAAGGATCATAATTACATCAGCTTCTTTAGCTGCCTCTTCTACACTGAGAACTTGAAGTCCACTTTTTTCTGCTTTTTCCCGGGATTTGCTTCCTTTTCTTAAACCAACAATTACATTCATACCACTATCTTTTAAATTATTACTATGTGCAAATCCTTGACTCCCATAACCTATAACTGCGATTTTTTTATCTTTCAAAATATTTATATTTGCATCATGCTCATAATAAACTTTCATTTTTTCCCTCCTTTTTTATTTTCTCGTGCCATTGCAAGAATGCCTGTACGAGCAATTTCAGTAAGACCATAAGGCATCATCAATTCAATAAATGCTTCAATTTTATCTTCATCACCTGTTATTTCAATAATAAAACCATTTTTATTAACACTGACTATTTTGCCTCTAAAAATATTTACAAGATTTATAACTTCACTTCTTTTTGTAACATTTGGATGCAGCCTGATTAGGGCAAGTTCTCTGCCAACAAAATCTTTAATTTCAGTCATATCAATAACACGAATAACATTAATTAATTTATTTAACTGCTTTTTTATCTGCTCAACAATAAGCTCATCACCTTTGGTAACTAATGTTATTCTGGAAATTTTTGGATCCTTAGTAACAGCAACATTAAGACTCTCTATGTTAAAACCCCTGCCACTAAATAAACCAACCACTCTTGATAAAACACCAAATTCATTTTCCACTAAAACGGAAATAATATGTTTCACCTAATCCTCCTCACCTCTTTTTTCAAAAACTCTATCAACAATACCATATTTAAGTGCTGCCTGACTATCCATAAAAAAATCTCTTTCAGTATCCTTTCTAATCTGTTTTAAACTTTTGCCAGTATGCTTTGATAGAATTTCATTGATTTTTTCTTTAATCCTGATTATCTCTTTAGCATGAATAGCAATGTCAGTGGCTTGTCCTTCTGAACCACCAAGTGGTTGATGCAGCATAACCCTTGAATTAGGAAGTGCATAACGTTTGCCTTTGGCACCTGCTGCAAGTAAAACAGCTGCCATACTTGCTGCCTGGCCAATGCAAATTGTAGAAACATCAGCTTTAATGTATTGCATTGTATCATAAATAGCCATTCCAGATGTTACAACTCCACCAGGACTGTTAATATACAGGTAAATATCTTTGTCAGGATCATCAGCTTCAAGGAAAAGTAACTGGGCTATTATAGAGTTTGAAACAGTATCATTTATTGGTGAGCCAAGCATAATAATTCTATCTCTAAGCAGCCTTGAATAAATATCATAAACTCTTTCACTTTTTGAGGTGGTTTCTATTACATATGGAACTAAATTCATTAATCCTCCTTATTTTCCTCTTCTTTTTCTTCAGATGGTTCAATATATTTTACTTTTATATTATCAATTAAGAAATCAAAGGTTTTTTCTGTTAAAATTTTATCATGAAGATTCCTATACAATTCCTCATTTTTAATATAAATATCTCTAATTGCTTCTTTAGTTAGATTAAATGCTTTTGATAATTTTTCAAATTCTTTATCAAAATCTTCCTTTGTTACTTTAATATTCTCTTTTTTTTCTATTTTTTCAAGGATTATTGAATTTTTAATCTGAGTAATAGCAATTTCTCTAATCCTATCATTGTAATCTCCGTCACTTTCAGTTGGAAGCTTAGGAGTGCTTTTTTTCAGAAATTCAACCTGTTTTTCAATAAGTTTTTCTGGAAATTGAAATGTATTTTCCTCTCTTAATTTTTCCATTAATTTTTCAATTATTTCATTTCTTGTCTGCTGTTTATAATTTTCCTCTATCTCTTTTTTTACTTTTTCTTTAAATTCTTCAACACTTTTATACTCTTCTCCAAACTGCTTAATAAATTCCTCATCTAACTCTGGAACAACTGGTCTCTTGATCCATTTTACCTTTATTTTAAAAGTAACTTCTTTCTCCTCATTATCAATTTCAACATTATGAGTAACTTCTGTTTCGTCATTTTTGGTTAAGCCTATAAAATAGGTATCAAAGTCTGGTAAAAAAGTATTTTCACCTATAGTTAAAACAAGCTCTTCTTTTGAAAGCTTCTCATACTTTTCACCATTAATAAAAGCTTCAACCTCTGCTACTACCTGAAAACCTTCTTCTATTGGAGTATTTTCATCTTCTACATCTTCAAAGTAAGTGAACCTTTTAAGTATAGACTGGATAGAGTCATTTAAAATTTCCTCTGTAACCTCTAATTTTTCAACTTCCACTTCAATATTTTTGTAATCTTTTAATTCAAATTCTTCAATACAGTCAAACTCTGCTGTGTAGCCAAAATCTTTACCTTCTTCAATATCTGTTATATCTTTTATTGCTGGATCACCAACATAGACAATTTTGTTATCAGCAATTGCTTTAAAAAGTGAATCATTTATTAGCTTATTAACAACTTCATATTTTGCACTGTCACCATACAACTTTTTAATAATATGCATGGGGACTTTGCCTTTTCTAAAACCTTTTAATGATGCTTTTTTTCTAATTTTTTGAAATTCAGCACCAAGCTCTTTGTCAACAGTTTCACTGGGAATTTTAACTTTTAATATTTTTTGTACTGATGATGGCTGTTCTAACTGTACTTCCATTTTACACTCCTTTTTTTATGAAAAGTAATTTTCATTATAACAATAATGAATATAAAGGTCAATAATTTTAAATAAAAATTTTTATATTGAAATGCTAATAAAAAAAATATAAAAACATCTTGACAGGTTATGTGATATATTGTATACAGTATCCAATAATTTTTTTAAGGGCAAAAAAGATGAGAGAAATCAATGTGTTAGATGTTAAAGAAAAAGTGAAAAATATGTGCATGGATGCTAATTACTATCTTGGTAATGATGTTATTAATGCATTTAAAAGAGGTCTGGAAGTTGAAGAATCAGATACAGGTAAACATATATTAAATGTGTTGCTGCAAAATGCTGAAGTTGCCAAAAATGAGCAAATTCCTATATGTCAGGATACTGGTGTGGCAGTTGTTTTTCTTGAAATAGGCCAGGATGTTCATTTTGTAGGTGGTAATTTATACGATGCTATTAATGATGGAGTGAGAGAGGGATATAAAGAAGGGTATTTGAGAAAGTCTATGTGTGACCCTTTTACAAGAAAAAACACAGGGGATAATACACCTGCTGTTATACACACTAAAATAGTTTCAGGAGATAAAGTAAAAATTACAGTTGCACCTAAAGGTGGTGGCAGTGAAAATATGAGTTTGCAACAGATGTTAAAGCCAGCAGATGGAATTGAAGGAATAAAAAAAATGATAATAGAACGAGCATCAGCTGCTGGTCCTAATCCTTGCCCCCCTGTTATAATAGGTGTGGGGATTGGTGGCAATTTTGAAAGAAGTGCAATCTTATCAAAAAAAGCACTATTACGTGAAATAGGCAGTAGCAACCCTGATCCTGAGCTTGATAAAATAGAGAAAGAATTGGTTGAAAAAATCAACAATCTTGGAATGGGACCTCAAGGATTAGGTGGTAGAGTGTATTGTCTTGCTGTGCATATCATTAAAGAGCCCTGCCATATAGCATCACTTCCTGTGGCTATGAATATTCAGTGCCATGCAGCAAGGCATAAAGAAGTTATTATTTAAGGAGAGTAAAATGTCTGATTTAATAGAAATAACCACTCCTGTAGATGATAAGGTTTTAGAGTCATTAAAAGCAGGTGATAATGTATTGATTTCAGGTACAATATATACTGGTAGGGATGCAGCGCATAAAAGATTAACTGATTTAATAAAAGAGGGTAAAGAATTGCCATTTGATATAAAAGGTCAAATTATATATTTTGTAGGTCCAACACCGCCAAAGCCAGGAAAGGTAATTGGTGCATGCGGTCCAACTACAAGTTATAGAATGGATCCATATTCACCACTGCTTATTGAAAAAGGATTAAAAGGTATGATAGGTAAAGGTACAAGGTCAGAAGAAGTTAAAAATGCTATGGTAAAATATAAGGCAGTTTATTTTGCTGCAATTGGTGGAGCAGGTGCTTTAATAAGCGAGTGTGTTAAAGAAGCTGAAATAATAGCATATGAAGATCTTGGGCCAGAAGCAGTTAGAAGGCTTGTTGTTGAAAAATTTCCTGCTGTTGTGGTTAATGATATTTATGGTAATGACCTGTACGAAATTGGAAGAAAAAAATTTTCAAAATAGTAAATTTTTTTTAAAATTAAAAGAACATATTGCATAATATTACGAAAATAAATATTGATTGATACATGGAGGAGTTATGAAAAGTAAAATTTTAAAAGAAAATATTGACTCTGAAATTATAGAAAAAATAGAAGAGATTAGCAGCCAGAATATATATCAATGTTATCAATGCGGTAAATGTTCTGCTGGATGCCCGGCTGTTGATGAAATGGATATAATGCCTTCTCAGGCAATTAGATATTTACAACTTGGTATGTATGATAAAGTGCTTAATAGCCAAACTATCTGGATTTGCGCATCTTGTGTTATGTGCTTTAACAGATGCCCTAAAGGTGTTGATTTTTCTAAAATTGCTGAAGCATGCAGAATGATTAAGCTGCGAAGAGAAGGCAGTAAAATAGAAGTAGTTGATTTTGATGAGGATTATAGAAAAAGAGCTCCTCAAATAGCTTTTATTAGCTGTTATAGAAAGTTTACTTCACTTTAAATTAGGAGAGAAAAATGGAATATGCTTATTTTCCAGGTTGTACATTATATACCAAAGCAACACATCTTGATCATGCAGGTAGAGAATCTGCTAAAAAATTAGGATTTGAATTAAAAGAGCTTGATAAATGGACATGTTGTGGAGCATCATTCCCTCTTGTAAACGATTATCACATGGGGCTTGCATCATGTTCAAGAGTCCTTGCAGACACAAAATTAGCAGGGTATGACAAGCTTGTTGCTCTTTGCTCAGTTTGTTTTAATGTTTTAAAAAGAACCAATTATGTTTTACAGCATGATGAAGAAAGAAGGTATAAAATCACGGAATTTATTGAGAGAGATTATCATGGTGAGGTAAATGTTGTTCATTATCTTGAAATTTTAAAAAATGAAATAGGTTTTGATAAAATAAAAGAAAATGTTGAAAAACCTTTAAAAGGTTTGAAAGTAGCTGTGTATTATGGTTGTCTTCTATTAAGGCCACATAAAGAGATTCAGTTTGATGATCCTGAGAATCCTTCTATTTTTGAAAACTTTATGGAATCATTAGGAGCTGAGCCTATTTATTTCCCTTTTAAAAATGAATGTTGCGGAGCTTTTCAGGTAATGAACAATGTTGATACAGCAAATAGATGCTCAAAAAATATAATAGATAATGCTATTAAAAATGGTGCTGATATGATTGTTACTTCATGCCCTTTATGTCAGTTTAACCTTGACGATAGACAGAAAGTATTAATGGAGATGTATGAAGATTTTAAAACAATTCCAGTTGTATATTTTACACAGCTCTTAGGTCTTGCTATGGGACTTGATATTGATGTGCTTGAATTTGAAAGAAACTTTGTTGATCCATTACCTGTTTTAAAAGAAAAAAGCTTTATTTCTTGAGAGGATAATAAATGGCAGAATTAATAAAAAGAGTTCTTGTTATTGGCGGTGGAATAGCAGGAATTACAGCTGCAATTGATATAGGAAATGCAGGTTACGAAGTAGTTATGGTTGAAAGGCTTCCAAGTGTTGGTGGTAGAATGCTTCAGCTATCAGAGACATTCCCCACACTTGACTGTGCTCAATGCACACTTACTCCACGGACAGTTGAAACAGGCCAACATCCCAATATTAAACTTTACACCTACTCAGAAGTTGTAAATGTTGAGGGAGAGGCAGGTAATTTTAAAATCAAAATTAGAAGAAAACCAGCCTATGTTGATTGGAGCAAATGCACTGGTTGTGGAACTTGTGTAGAGAAATGCCCAGCAAAAGTGCCATCACTATTTGAAAGAGATGCTGGAAAAAGTAAAGCAATATACACTCTATCACCGCAGGCTGTGCCCAATAAACCAGTTATAAATGCTGATTATTGTAGAATGCTTACAAAGGGCAAATGTGGAGTTTGTTCCAAAGTTTGCCCGGTTGGTGCCATTGATTATAAGCAAACAGAAAGTTTTTTTGAAGAAGAAGTGGGTGCTATAATAGTTGCAACAGGTTTTCAAATATATGACAAATCCAACCTTAAAGATTATGGTGCTGGAAATATACCAGATGTAATTGATGGGTTAACTATGGAGAGATTTTTGTCAGCATCTGGTCCAACTACTGGAGTTGTTAAGAGACCATCTGATGGTAAAATTCCTAAGGATATTGTTTTTGTCCAGTGTGCAGGCTCAAGAGACCCTGAGTTTCACAAGCCATATTGCTCAAGAATATGCTGCATGTATACTGCAAAGCATGCAAGATTATACAAACATAAAGTGCATGATGGTAAAGCCTACATATTTTACATAGATATAAGGTCAACTGGCAAGGGATATGAGCAATTTATCCAGCAAACAATGGAAGAGGAGAGAATAGTTTATATTAGAGGAAAAGTTTCAAAGATCTTCCAGGATGGAGATAAAGTTGTTGTATGGGGTTCAGATACATTAACAGGGCAAAAAATAGAAGTTGTAGCTGATATGGTAGTGCTGGCAGCAGCTGTGGAGCCCAATTTAGAGGCTAAAAAATTATCAGAAATTTTAAAAATAGATATTAATGAGCTTGGATTTTTCAAAGAAAAAGATTACAAAACTGGCTCAAATGAAACAAACAGAGAGGGTATTTACCTTGCCGGGTGTTGTCAGGGGATTAGGGATATTGCTGATTCTACTGCACATGCAAGTGCAGCAGCAAGTAAAGTTCATGTTTTATTTGAAAAATTAGAAAACAAATTATCGAAAAAAAGTTGTTAAATAGAAGAGGATAGATAAAATGCCCAAAAGAATAGGTGTTTTCGTATGCTGGTGTGGTGCCAACATTGCATCATCTGTTGATGTTAACAAAGTGGTTGAGGTTATTAAAGAAGAACCTGATGTTGTATTTGCCACTAATTATATGTATATGTGCTCAGACCCTGGGCAGCAGCTTGTTAAGGAGCATATTAAGGAAGACAATTTAAATGGTGTAGTTGTTTGCAGTTGTTCACCAAGGATGCATGAAAATACATTTAGAAAAGCTGCTAATAGTGTAGGACTTAATCCTTTTCTTGTTGAAATAGCAAATATTAGAGAGCAGTGCAGCTGGGTTCATCAGGGTAATAAGCCTGTTGCTACTGCAAAAGCAATTAATATTATAAAAGCAACAATAGAAAAAGTTAGGCAAAATATAGAGCTTGTGCCTATAGAGGTAAGTTTAAATAAAAGAACACTTGTTATAGGTGGTGGTATTAGTGGTTTAATGGCTTCAATTGACCTTGCAGAGGCAGGATATGAGGTTGTTCTTGTTGAAAAAGAACCTGCAATAGGTGGGAAATTATTACAAATATATAAAACAGTGCCTTATTTCAAAAAAGCATCAGATTATATTAAAGAGAAATCAGATATAGTTATTAACCATCCCAATATTACTCTGTATACTTACAGTGAAATTGAGGATCTTGATGGTTATGTTGGAAATTTTGAGGTTAATATAAAGAAAAAAGCTTCATTTGTTAATTACAATAAGTGTAACAATTGCAATAAATGTATTGAAGTATGCCCTGTTGAAGTTTTAGATGAGTATAATAGAGGACTTTCAAAAAGAAAAGCCATACATTATCTCACTGATAAAGCATTACCAAAAAGATTGGTTATTGATTCAGCAAATTGTATTAGTTTAAATAGAGGTGAATGCAATAAATGTGTTGAGATTTGCAAAGAGAGCGCAATTGATTTTAACATGAAAGATGAAATTGTTAAAGAGCTTGTTGGTGCTATTGTAATTGCAACAGGATACAAACTATACAGTTCAAATAATTTTCCAGAATGGGGTGGTGGAGAGATTGAAGATGTTATTGATTCACTTACTTTTGAACGAATGCTTGACCCAGATGGGCCAACTGGTGGTAAAATTATAAAGCCATCAAATGGAGAGGAAGCAAAGACTGTTTTATGGGTAAAATGTGCCGGGTCAAGAGACCCTGAGTTTCATAAGCCATATTGTTCAAGAGTATGCTGTATTTATACTGCAAAGCAGGCAAGGTTGTTTAAGCAGAAAGTGCCAGATGGGAAAGCATTTATATCATATATGGATATTAGAACAGATTCAAAAGATTTTGAGGAGTTTTACCATTCAGGATTAGAAAATGAAAGAATAGTTTACATCCGTGGAAGAGTTTCGAAAATTTTTAAGGAAAATGATAAGTTAATAGTTAAAACAGCAGATACATTAACAGGAGAAGCTCTTGAAGTAAAAGTTGACCTTGTAGTTCTTGCAAATGCAATGGTTCCAGTTGATGGAGTGGAAGAGCTTGCTAAAAAATTGAGAGCTACCATTGATGAATATGGATTTTTTTCAGAAACCCATATTAAACTTTACCCTGTTGAAAGCTCGACCAAAGGAGTTTATCTTGCAGGGTGTGCTCAATCACCAAAAGATACTACTGACTCTGTGTCTCAGGCACTTGCATCAACAGGTAAAATACTTACTCTTTTTGCAAATGATAAATTAAGCCAGGATCCATTAATAGCAACAGTTGACCCACTTGTGTGTAGTGGATGTGGAGTGTGTGTGAATATCTGCCCTTATGGAGCAAGGCAGTTAAATGATATAACTAAAATTTCAGATGTTAACAAAGCTCTATGTCAGGGATGTGGTGCTTGTATAGCAGCTTGCCCAAATAAAGCATGTGAATTAATAAATCAGACAAGTATTCAAACTATTAGAATGATTAATACTTTTCAGGAGCCAGATTTAAAAATAGTACTTGAATCATAGTAGATATTTAAGAATTCATAAGTTATGGGAATATTTCAACGGAGCATGATTTTGTTGCAGAAATATTATTTAAGGTAGAGGTTTAAAATGAATAAATTGGCACAATATATTCAGGAGAAAAGTGGAGAAAATTTTAACCTTTGTTATCAGTGTAAAAAATGCACAGCAGGATGTCCAACAGCTGAGTTTATGGATATTAAGCCCAATGAAGTAATCAGGCATATTCAATATGGCAATGAAGCAAAGCTTCTTACAAGTGAAGCAATCTGGCTATGTGTATCGTGTGATACCTGTGGAGAAAGATGCCCAAATGATATAAAAATTTCTAAACTAATGGGGGCGTTAAGAAGAAAGGCAATTGAAGATAAAGCGGAAATAGCAGATAAAGTTGGTTATGCATTTAACAGGTCATTTGTGGAAAGTATTAAAAAATTTGGTAGAGTTCATGAAGCAACATTTTTAATTTCTTATAAATTAAAAACAAAAGATTTTTTTAGTGAAGCTGCTATTAATGATATGAAGGTTGGAATTAAATTGTTTATGAGAGGTAAGCTACCTCTTTTTCCTAAAAAAATTAAAGATATAAATGAAATAAAAAATATTTTTAAAAAGGTGACACCTGAGATTTAGACAGATGAAAATAAATATTAAAAAATAGTCAGGAGTGAAGATGGAGCTTTCATATTACCCAGGTTGCACAGCACATTCAACTGCAATAGAGTATGAAAAATCTATTGAAGCTGTTTTAAAAGTGCTTGGTATAACAATAAAAGAGATAGATGATTGGAACTGTTGTGGTTCAGGTCCTGCTAAAAACATTAGTGAAGAACTTGTTATTAATTTATCTGCAAGAAACATTAAAATAGCTGAGAAATTAGGTAAAGACCTGCTTGTGCCATGTGCCGGGTGTTTTAATAGCTTAAAAAGGTCTGAATTTGCCCTTAAAGATAATTTAAAAAGAGAAGAGATAGAAAAAAATGTTAATTTTAAGTTTCAGGGAAATATTAAAATTCAATATATTTTAGATACTTTTATGGATATTGGTATTGATAAGATAAAAGCAAATGTAAAAAAAGAGCTTAATCATATTAAAGCTGTTTGCTACTATGGATGTGCTATTTTAAGACCAAGTGAAGTTGTTCAGTGCAATATGCCTGAGCAACCTGACACAATTGATAGACTTATGGAAGCAATAGGTGTTGAGGTTCTCAGATGGCCCTGCAAGGTAGATTGCTGTGGAGGTGATGCAGCTCTTACCAACCCTGAGCTTGCTTCAAAATTAATTGGGAAAATTATAGATTACGCAAAGGAAGCAGGAGCAAATTGTGTTGTTACTTCTTGTGGGTTGTGTCAGGCAAACCTTGATACCAAGCAGAGTATGGATTCACCTCTACCAGTTTTGTATTTTACAGAATTAATAGGAGAAGCATTTCAGGTAGGAGATAGAAATAGCTGGTGGAAAAAGCATATTGTTGATCCATCTAAATTATTTAATTAAAAATTTTGGAGATAAAATATGAGCGAAGTAGCAATTATTGGTGCTGGTTTTGCAGGAATGAGTGCAGCACTTGCACTTGCAGACAGAGGTGTAAAGGTTCACCTTATTGACAGGAAAGTTGCAATGGGTGGTTATTTTCCATTACTGGATAATCAATTTCCCACTAATTCATGTGGAGTGTGTTTTTTATCTCCAGAGCCACCTGCTTTTTGCCCATTTATTGAATGCAATTTAAGAGAAAATATAAATTTTATTGGCAATGCTTTTGTTGAAAATATATTGGGAGAAGATGGGAATTTTCAGATAAATCTTAAAATCAATGCAAATCCCGTTAATAATGATTTGTGTATAGATTGCGGTAAATGTGAAGAAGTTTGTGAGGTTGAGGTGCCACATGAGTTTGGTGAAGGTGTGGAAAAAAGGAAAGCAGTTTTTAAATTTTATCCCAAAAATATTAAGAAAAGCTACTTCCTTGACCTTGAAAACTGCACAAAATGTAAAAAATGTGTAGAAATTTGCCCTGTATCAGCTATAAATCTTGATAACATAGAGGAAAAAAACATTGAACTTACAGCTTCCAAAATTGTTCTTACACCAGGATTTTCAGCTGTTAAAGGTAATATTAAAGAAGAATTTGGATTTGGTTATAATGAAAATGTGTTGTCATCTGTTCAATTTGAAAGGCTTATTAGTCCCTCTGGGCCTACTCTTGGGATTCCTAAAATACCATTTAGCGGAAAGAATCCTAAAAAAATAGCTTTTTTACAATGTGTTGGCTCAAGGGATATCAGGAAAAAAGGAAATCCATACTGTTCATCTATTTGCTGTATGTTTGCTTTAAAGCAAGCAATGATTGCAAAGGATAGAATCCCGGAACTTGAAATTACCTTTTTCTATATGGATATTAGAGCTTTTGGAAAAGATTATGAGCAATACTATCAGAGGGCAATAGATGAATATGGAATTAAGTTTGTGAGATGTCATGTTTCCACAATAAAAGAACATGGAAAAGATAGAGTTATTACAATAACATATTATGAAAATGGAGAGCTAAAAGAAGCTGATTTTGATATAGCTGTGTTATCTCTTGGATTTTATCAGAATGAAGAAACAAAGAAATTAATAAAAATTTCAAAAATAGATGTTAATGAGTTTAATTTTGCACAGAGCAATGAATTTGAGCCATTTGAAACAAATGTGCCCGGTATTTATGTTGCCGGGTCTTTTATCAGTCCTAAAGATATTCCAGAAACTACCACTGAGGGTACAGGTGTTGCAGCAAAAGTTTTATCAAAACTCAAACTTGATTCTGCACCATTTACTCCATCTTTGGTTGCTCCTTCAGAAGTTGAAAATCCCAGGGTTGGGGTTTTAATTTGTAAATGTGGAAATATTATTGAAGAAAGTATTGATATTGATTTGATTTTGCAAAAGAGTAAAAATTTAAATCAGGTTGTTTACACAGGTACAATTGATAAACTTTGCAATAAAGAAACTTTAAATGAAGTGAAAAAAATTATTTCAGATAATGCTCTTGACAGACTTGTTGTGGGAGGATGCTCAGTTAGAGAGCTTGAAGCTTTTTTTAACGATTTTAAATTAGCTGGTTATTCAATGTTAAATTTTGAATTTGTTAATTTAAGAGAGCAGTGTATTTTTGCAAGTAACACAGGTAATCAAATATTAACCAAAAAATCATCTTTATTAATAAACTCAGCTATACATAAAGTTTTGAAAAACAGAGGAGCAAAACAAACAACCTCTCCTATTAAAAATTCTGCTCTTGTAGTGGGTGCAGGAGCAGCAGGGATAAGTGCAGCTCTTTCCCTTGCAGAACAGGGGAGTAAGGTTTATATTGTTGAAAAAAGTGATAAAATTGGTGGAAGATTATTGGATGCATATTATACATTGCAGGGTACAGATATTCAGAGCAATATTAAATTATTAATTGAAAAAGTCAATAATCACAATAACATTGAAATAATTACAAATGCACAAATTAAATCATCAGAAGGTATGGTAGGAAACAGGGTAACAGAGGTAGTTTCTGGAGATAAAGAGCTCTCTATTGAGCATGGTGTTACTATTCTGGCTACTGGTGGTAGAGAAGTTAAGCCTTCTATTTATTCATATGGAGAATCAGATAAAATAGTTACTCAGGTTGAACTTGAAAAGTTAATTGCAAATGATAACTTACCTGAAAATTTAAATAATGTTGTTATGATTCAATGTGTTCAATCAAGGGAGAAAGGTGCACGTGAGTATTGTAGCAGAGTTTGCTGCACTCATGCTCTGAAAAATGCTTTAAAACTTAAAAATCTGTTTCCTGATATTTCAATAATAGTTCTTTACAGAGATATTAGAGCCTACGGATTTTATGAAAATTTTTACAGAGAGGCAAGGAATAGAGGAATTATTTTTATCCCTTATAGTGTTGATAAAAAGCCTGAAGTGAATGTTTCAGAAGGTAAGGTCTCAGTTTCTTTTGAAGATACTATTATAGGTGAGAGAATAGATAGAGATGTTGATATGCTTGTGCTCAGCACAGGTGTTGAAGCAAATGACAACAGAGAGATTGCAGAGATTTTTGGAATTCCTATTGATAGGTTTAATTTTTTCAAAGAAGCTAATAAAAAGGCAGGAATTCTTACATTTATGAAAAAAGATATTTTTATGTGTGGCCTTTGCCATGCACCTAAGCATATAAATGAAGCAATTGCTCAAGGTTATGCTGCTGCTGCAAGAGCATCTATTTTTCTTGCAAAGAATGAGCTTGTATCAATAGAAAGAAAATCATTTGTTATAGAGAGATTTTGCAGCGGCTGTGGAATTTGTGTGGAAATATGCCCATTTGACGCAAGAATTATTGATGAGGAAAAGAAAATAGCCAAAGTTTATGAAACAATTTGTGAAGGTTGCAGTGCATGTGTAATGGCCTGTCCAAATGGTGCTGCTCAGCAATTTGGGTTTGAAAAGGGGCAGATACTGGAATTTGTTGATAAATTGATTTAAAATAATAATGCGAAATTATAGAAAATTTTACTCTAATTTATTGGTAAAATGATAGAAAATTCTAATATAGAAATTGCACTAACTAAATAGAAAAGGTGCTGTATAAAAGTATTCTGAAAATTAATAAAAAAATAACTTGAAATAGATAAATGGAGTGTAAAAATGGCTGATGAAAAATTTGAACCAAGAATAATTGCTTTTCTGTGTCACTGGTGTACATACACAGGTGCTGACCTTGCAGGTACAACAAGGCAACAATATCCACCAAATATTAGAGTTGTTCATCTAATGTGCTCTGGTGGTATAGATGTAGTTTATGTTCTTAAATCATTACTTGAAGGTGCTGATGGTGTATTAATTGGTGGTTGCCATCCAGGAGATTGTCACTACCAATCAGGTAATTTCAAAGCAAGAAGAAGAATTGCCATATTAAAAAATATTTTAAGACAGTTTGGTCTTGAAGAAGACAGAGTTTGGCTGAGATGGATAAGTGCAAGTGAAGGTAAAATGTTTGCAGATACAGTTACTGAATTTACAAACCATATAAAAAATAAGGGTCCAGCAAAATTAAAGCTTGCATGGGACGCTTAAAATCAGTTAATTTTCAAAGAAGAGGAGGAATAGATGCCTGTTACAAATAAAGTGAAGGGGATTGAAGGTGTAAAAGAGTATCTGAAAAAGCTACTTGAAGAAGGGATAGTTGACGAAATTCTTATACCAAAGTTGAATAGTGCAAAAGATAATTATATACAGACCCTTGTTAGCTCAGCTGAAATGCTTGATGGAACCAATCCCTTTGTGCCTGTAATCTTAGTTCAGACTGGTAGAATTGCAAAAAATCTTACTTTTACCAAATCTGGTAAAAAATTGTTAATAATTGCAAAGCCATGTGAAATAAAGGCAATAGTTGAATTAACAAAATTTAAACAGGTTAACCTTGATGATTGTTTTCTTATGGCAGTAGATTGTATTGGCACTTATGAGGTTAATGATTTTCAAGAAATTTTATTAAACAATGAAGATTATATTAACAATTTTATTTCTAAGTATAACAGTGGTGATACTAAATCAGTTGAAGGGTATTCTTTTAGAAAAACATGCACAATGTGTGATGTCCCAGCTACATCGCTTAATTTAGTTGATGCTGTTTTAGGATATTTTGGCTCAGAGAATAATGAAGTTATGATTATTGCAAAAGATGATTCAAAGCTAAAGGATAGTATAGAAAATCAAAATATTGACCTCTCTAAAAGGGAAGGTATTATAAATAAAATTAAAGATGAAAAATCCAGGCAAAAAAAGGATATTTTAGAAAGTTTTAGAAAAGAAACCTCATCTCTTGAGTCTTTACAAAAAATATTTTCAAAATGTATTAGATGTCACAACTGTATGGTTGCATGCCCGATTTGCTATTGTAAAGAATGTGTATTTAGGAGCCCTACTTTTGACCATTCAGCTGATATGATTACTGGATGGGCAGAGAGAAAAGGTGCACTTAGGATGCTTGAAAATACATTAATGTTTCATCTTACAAGATTAAACCATATGTCAAGCTCCTGTATAGCATGCGGGTTATGCTCAAGTGCGTGCCCAAATAATATAGATGTTTCAACTGTTTTTATTAGTGTGGCTGACAATGTTCAAAAAATGCTTGAATATAAGGCTGGTGAGAGCTTTGATGAGCCAGCTCCAGTGACAACATTCAGGGAGAATGAGCTTGTTGCAGAAGCAGGCACAAATGAATAATATAATGATTTTACGAAAGATTTAATTTGCTTAACATTATTAATTAAAAATTTATGGAGGATAAAATGAGCGAGGTAAAAAAACAGCAAATTAACATTGCTACTGGTGACAGACCTGTGCTTCCAGAAGGTGCAAAAGAGATTCCAGTATATATTATGGGCAAGAAGTATATGGTTCCAGAGACAATTACCATTCAAAAAGCTATAGAATATGCAGGATATAAATTTATTAGAGCTTGTGGTTGCCGTGGTGGTATCTGCGGTGCATGTGGTACTGTATATAGAATTTATGGAGACTATAGATTAAATTTTGGGCTTGCATGTCAGACAGTTGTTCAGGAAAATATGTACATTGCTCAGATTCCTTTTTATCCTGCTAATAGAGCCAGATATGACATTAACAATACCTCTGCTACTGCTGATACAATTATGGCTCTTTATCCTGAAGTGTTAAAATGTGTAGGGTGTAATACATGTTCAAAAGCATGCCCAATGGATATTGATGTAATGGGTTACATAAATGCAGCAATGAGAGGCGATATAGCCAAAGTTGCAAAGCTTTCATTTGATTGTATTCAATGTGGATTATGTTCTTCAAGATGTCCTGCTCAGATTCAGCATTATCACGTTGCTCAACTTTGTAGAAGATTGTATGGTAAATATTTAGTTCCAAAAGATCCATATTTACCTGAAAGGACAAAGCAGATAGAAGAGGGTAAATATGAGAAAATGTTAAATGAGCTTAAGAAGTTACCACTTGAAGAATTGAAAAAGAGATATGTTGAAAGAGAGATGGAACCAGCAACTCATGATGGCACATGGATGCCACAAGAAACAGAGTATCTATAATATAAAATTGTAAAATTTAAATAAAGGAGCAAAAAATGGGATACACACCTGAAATGAAAGAACTAATAAAAAAGGTTGAAGCTACAAGACCTGCAAGAGTTGATAAAGCAAGAAATGGAGAGATGTTTCCTCCTTTGACACTTGAACAGAGGGAAGAAGTTTTAAGCAAATTTCATCCTGACTATAAATCTGAAGGAAGACGGGCTGTAAAAGTGGGACCAAGTAAAGGTGAGGTTTACCCAGATGAATTTGCTGATGTTCTGGAAGCTCACAGCAGAATTAACCCGGATATTGATATTGAAAGCCTTGTAAAGTATGAAACAGATGTGCTCGTAATAGGCGGTGGAGGTGCTGGTAGTTCTGCAGCTTTACTTGCTCAGGAGCAGGGGTGCAAAGTTATCATTGCCACAAAGCTTCGTCATGGAGATGCAAATACAGTAATGGCTGAGGGAGGAATTCAGGGTGCTACAAGGAAGCCAGATTCACCTTATTATCATTACCTTGATGTTATGGGTGGTGGACATTTTACCAACAACCCTGACCTTGTTGCTGCACTTACCAATGATGCGCCACTTGTTATTAGGTGGCTTGAAGACCTTGGAATGATGTTTGACAAAGATGAGAATGGCAATTTAAAAACAAGGCATGGTGGTGGCACATGCAGGAAAAGAATGCATTCAGCTGGTGATATGACAGGTTCTGAAATAATGAGGGTTTTAAGAGATGAAGTTAGGAATAGATGTGATGATATTGAGGTGCTTGAATTTTCACCTGCTGTTGAAATTGTGCTTGATGAAAATGGTCAAGCAGCAGGTGCTGTTCTGTACAATATGGAGACAGAGGAGTTTTTTGTGGTTAAAGCTAAAGCAGTTATTATTGCAACTGGTGGTTATGGCAGGTTGCATATTCAGGGTTTTGCCACAACCAACCATTATGGTGCCACTGCAGATGGACTTGTAATAGGTTATAGAGCAGGTGTTCCATTTGCTTTTATGCATTCTACTCAGTATCACCCTACTGGAGCTGCTTTTCCTGAGCAGAATATAGGACTTCTTATTACTGAAAAGGTAAGAGGGCTTGGTGCAAATCTTTTGAATATAAAAGGTGAGCAGTTTGTATTTGAAAGAGAGCCAAGAGATGTTGAATCTTCATGTATTATCAGAGAATGTATAGAGAGGGGTCTTGGCATAGTTACACCAACTGGAAGAGTAGGAGTTTGGCTTGACTCACCTATGATTGATATGCTTGAAGGGCCAGGAACAGTTGAAAAAGAATTGCCAGCAAAGTATATTCAGTTTAAACGATACAATATTGATATTAGTAAAGAGCCCATGCTTGTTTTTCCAACACTTCATTATCAAAATGGTGGTTTGAAAATTAATGATTCTGCAGAGACAAATATTCCCGGGCTTTATGTTGCTGGAGAGGCAAGTGGTGGTGTGCATGGTGAAAATAGGTTAATGGGAAATTCATTGCTTGATATTACAGTATTTGGAAGAAGGGCAGGAAGAAATGCAGGCCAATATGTTAAGGGAAAAGAGATTAAAATAGGCAAACTCTCCCTTGAGCATATTAGGAAATATGAGAAAGAATTAAAAGAAGCAGGAATTGAAACAGATAGACAATCACCTATGCTCCTTCCAGATTACACAAGACCTGAAATTAAAAAAGCTAAAATAACTCATATTGTATGGTAAAAAGAGGGCATCTTTGTGATGCTCTCTTATATAAGTTCACGGTTCAACATTGAAAGATACCTTAATGACAGGTAGTAAAAATCGTTATAGGTGTCACTTTAAGTGAAAAACTGTATAACAACTATTTCAAATATCCCGTAGGGGCGATTTATGAATTACCCTTACAAAATCCTAATCCCTAATCCCTAAACCCTAATCCCTAATCCCTAATCCCCAAATCCTAAATCCTAAATCCCAAATCCCAAATCCTAATTTAACTTTGAACTGATAACTGTAAACTGAGTAAGTGCTTTAGCCCGGAAAATCTCTTGCTTCAAAGCTGGTTTTGTATTGGATGTTATGGGACAATTTTAAGTACATTTTTTCTCTAAAGATATTTCTAATTATTTATTTTAAATAATTTCAGGCAATTTTCAGTTGTTGTTTTGGCAACTTCATTAAAAGATATATTTTTAAATTCTGCTATTTTTTCAGCAACATACTTAACATAGGCAGGTTCGTTTCTTTTACCTCTAAATGGCTCTGGTGTGAGAAAAGGAGAATCAGTTTCAATTAAAATTTTATTTAAAGGGATATTTTTAATTAATTTTTTAGCTTTTTCAATATTTTTTTTAAAAGTTATTGTGCCTGGAAAAGATATATAAAAGTTCATATCAATGACTTTTTTTGCATATTCAAGCTCTCCTGAGAAACAATGTATTACTCCTCCAACTTTATATGCTTTTTCCTCTTTTAAAATTTTAACCACATCTCTGTTTGCATCTCTGTCATGGATAATTATTGGAAGGTTCAATTCCTTTGCTATTCCAATTTGATACCTGAAAAATTTTTGCTGAATATCTATTGGAGAATATTTTTTGAAATAATCAAGCCCTATTTCACCATAAGCAATAACCTTTTTCTCTTCAGCAAGTTTCATTATTTTCATGAGATTTTTCAGATTACCAATCTCTTTAACATCATGTGGATGCCATCCTATTGATGTGTAAGCATAAGAGATTTCATTGGCAATTTGAATGCCTCTCTGGCTGTCTTGAAAATTGGTACCAATCATAATTAATTTTTTTACTCCATTTTCAAACGCTCTTTTAGCAACCTCTTGATAGTCATTTTTGTAAAATTCCATATTTAAATGGCAATGAGAATCTATTAGATACATATTCACCTCTATTTTTTATTTTTATCAAAACAATGGTTGAAATTTTTACTATAAAAATCTTTATAAATCAATAAAAATTAATTTAAAAATTTATTAAATTCATTTGACATTTTCAGTTATTTTTTCTATTAAGTTCAGCTATGAAAATGATATTTAAAAATTTTCTAAAAGGTTTCAAACTTACCCAGGTTGGAAGGATAATAATTTTTTCACTTTTTGTAGGTATCATTTCAGGACTTGGTGCAATTACCCTATACTTTCTTATTCAATTTTTTTCTCACTATGTTTTAGTTAAATTTTGTGGCTACCATTTTCCTGGAGTTTATGGTGAAAAGAGTATTTTCAAAGAGCATGTTACCACACATTTATCAAGGTGGAGGCTTCTTATTGTCCCTGCTATAGGTGGACTTGTAAGTGGATTTTTGGTTTTTAGGTATGCACCGGAAGCTGAAGGACATGGAACTGACTCTGTTATTGAAACAATTCACACTAAAAATGGTAGGTTTAAATGGCAGGTGCCTATTATAAAATCTATTGCAAGTGGTATTACAATTGGTACAGGTGGTTCTGGTGGTAGAGAGGGACCAATTGCCCAGATTGGTGCTGCAATGAGTGCTATTCTTGCCAAGTCATTAAAATTATCAGATAGAGAAATTAGAATTGCAGCTTGTTGTGGAATGGGAGCAGGTATAGGTGCTATTTTTAAATCACCACTTGCAGGAGCTATATTTGGTATAGAAGTTTTGTACAGAACCTCAGATATGGAATATGAGGCACTTGTTCCTGGAATAATTAGTGCAATTGTGTCTTATTCAATATTTTCAATTTTTTTTGGTTTTAAACCACTTTTTTTTACATCTAAACTTACCTTTACCAATCCAGTAGATCTCCTTTTTTATGCAGCTCTTGGACTTATAAGCAGTGCTTTTGGTTGGTTTTATGTGAAATCTTTTTATACCACAAGAGATTTTTTTAAAAAATTGCCAATTTCAGATTATTTTAAACCAGCTATAGGTGGACTTGTTGCAGGTATTATTTGTTTTGCTATACCACAAATGGTTTCAACTGACTATGGACAGGTTCAATTAATGTTTACATCTGTGGAAAAATTTTCACTTTTAACGCTATTTCTTTTTGCTGTTTTTAAAATTTTGGCAACATCATTTAGTATAGGTAGTGGTGGTTCTGGTGGAGTTTTTGGACCTGCTATTTTTGCTGGTGCTGCTGTGGGGACATTTGCAGGAAAATTGTTCAAAACTCTTTTTCCTGCATATATTCATCAGACTGGTAATTTTACAATTGTTGGAATGGCTGGTTTTTTTGCTGGAATTGCTCATACACCTATTTCTACGTTAATTATGGTATCAGAGCTTACAGGTAACTATGACCTGTTAGTTCCCACAATGTTTGTTTGTGCTCTTACATTTGTTTTAAATAGAAATGTTACAATTTATGAAAAGCAGGTGTACTCAAGGCTTGACTCTCCTGCACATAGAAAAGAGTTTCAACTTTCAATTCTGGAGGAAGTAAAAATTTCTGAGATTATGATTAAAGATGTTGAAACTATTCCTGAAAATATGTCTTTTAAAGAGATATTAGATTTTATCAAAGCTTCGAAATATACAAATTTTCCAGTTTTAGATAGAGATGGAAATTTGATTGGAGTTATATCATTTGACAATATTAGAGATATTGTTTTTGAGGAAGGACTTGAAAATATTGTTGTTGCAAAAGAGCTTGTTGATGAACAGCTAATTACACTTACACCTGATAAATCTCTTCTTGATGCTGCTGAAGCTTTTGGAATGACCGAGGTTGAGATGATTCCGGTGGTTGATAAAGAAAATAGCAGGAAAATGCTTGGTATTATTACAAGAAGAGATGTTATGAAGGCTCACAGTAAATATATCAAGATTTACTATGAGGAGTTAGAAAAAACCAAAGAGCAGATTTTCTAAAATTCTATACAGAAACTTCTATTCTACCTTTGCTAAATTGAAATTTTAACAATTTAGCAAATGTTAATTTTATAAATTTTGGCTATTAATAGGGGGAATAAATGCAACTTCATGGGACAACTATACTTGCTGTAAAAAAGGGTGATAGCATAGCAATTGGTGGAGATGGGCAGGTTACTTTTGGTAACACTGTATTTAAAAAAAATGCAAAAAAAATTAGAAAAGTATATAAAAATAAAGTGATAGTTGGTTTTGCAGGCGCTACAGCCGATGCTTTTACACTTGTGGATAAATTTGAAGGCAAACTTGAGAAATATTCTGGAAATTTATTAAAATCCTCTGTAGAACTTGCAAAAGATTGGAGAACTGATAAAATTTTAAGACGACTTGAAGCAATGCTCATAGCTGCTAATAAAGATATGTTGCTCATTATTTCTGGAAGTGGAGATGTAATAGAGCCTGATGACGGTATAGCAGCAATTGGCTCAGGGGGACCATTTGCTCAGGCAGCAGCCAAAGCATTGGTTAACCATTCTAATTTAAAAGTTGAGGAGATAGTTGAAGAATCGTTGAAAATAGCTTCAGATATATGTATTTACACTAATTCTAACTTTGTTATAGAATCAATAGGGGAGGAGCAGTAATGGAATTTACGCCAAGGGAGATAGTTTCAGAACTTGATAAATATATAATTGGTCAGAAAGATGCCAAAAAAGCTGTTGCAATTGCACTTAGAAACAGATGGAGAAGAAAGCAGGTTCCTGAAGATTTAAGAGATGAGATTGCACCAAAGAATATTATGATGATAGGGCCAACAGGTGTTGGGAAAACAGAGATAGCAAGAAGGCTCGCAAAGTTAGCCAATTCACCATTTATTAAGGTGGAAGCATCAAAATTTACAGAAGTGGGTTATGTAGGACGTGATGTTGAAAGCATTATTAGGGATTTGATTAGAATAGCAATTAATATGGTAAAAGAGGAATTTGCTAAAAATGTTAAATTAAGGGCATCTGAAATGGCTGAAGAGAGGATTATTGATCTGCTTCTACCACCTCTGCCAAAATATTCCAATATTGAACCAGAGCATGATGATCATAGAAAAGCTACAAGAGAGAAAATCAGGAAATTATATAGAGATGGTAAATTTGATGAAAAGTTTGTTGAAATAGAGATAAAAGATAAAGGGCCTACAATTGAAGTTTTTTCTGCTGTAGGGCTTGAAGATATGGATTTTAATCTGAAAGATATGTTTGAAAATATTATGCCTAAAAAGAGAAAAAGGAAAAGAGTTAAAGTTAAAGATGCTTACAAGCTTATTTTGAATGAAGAAACTGAAAAATTGATTGATATGGATAGGGTTATTGAGGAAGCTAAAAATAGAGTTGAGCAAAATGGAATAGTATTTATTGATGAAATAGATAAAGTGGTTTCTGGTGGAGAAGGTAGAGGTCCTGATGTATCAATGGAGGGAGTTCAAAGAGATCTTTTACCAATAGTGGAGGGAAGCTCAGTAAATACAAGATATGGTATTATTAAAACTGACCATATATTATTTATTGCAGCTGGTGCTTTTCACCTTTCAAAACCATCTGACTTAATACCAGAATTACAGGGAAGATTTCCAATTAGAGTAGAGTTAGCATCTCTTAGTGAAGATGATTTTTACAAGATTTTAACAGAGCCTAAAAATGCTTTAATCAAACAGTATCAGGAGCTTTTAAAAACAGAGGGTATTAACCTAATTTTTGAAGAGAGTGCTTTAAGGGCAATAGCAAAGATAGCCTTTAAAGTTAATGAATCAACAGAAAATATTGGTGCAAGACGTTTGCACACAGTACTTGAGAAATTGCTTGAAGATATATCATTTAATGCGCCAGATATGCCTGATAAGGAAGTGGTATTGGATGAAAAATATGTTTATGAAAAATTGGAAGATGTGTCTCAAGATGAAGATTTGAGCAGGTATATCCTGTAATTTTAAATTTTTATTAGAGGATTATATGGAGAAATTAAAAAATAAAGCCAAAATCTTAGTTGAAGCTCTGCCATACATTAGCAAGTTTTTTGGAAAAGTTTTTGTAATTAAGTATGGTGGTCATGCTATGGTAGATGAAAACCTTAAAAAAGCATTTGCATTAAATGTAATTTTATTAAAATATATAGGGATAAATCCAGTTATTGTGCATGGAGGTGGGCCACAAATAGGAGAATTTCTCAATAAATTAGGAAAGCAGAGCAAGTTTATTGAGGGAATGAGAGTTACTGATGATGAGACTATGGATATTGTGGAGATGGTGCTTGTTGGAAAGGTAAACAAAGAGATAGTTAATATGATTAATATAAATGGTGGAAGTGCAGTTGGATTAAGTGGTAAAGATGGCAAACTTATAATTGCTAAAAAATTAGTAATGTATAAGAATTTTGATAATAAACCACCAGAAATTATTGATATTGGCAAAGTGGGAGTAGTGCAAAAGATTAATCCAGAGGTTCTTGATATTATTATGAATAAATCGATTATACCTGTAATAGCACCTGTTGGAGTTGATAATAGCGGTAACACATACAATATTAATGCTGACCTTGTTGCAGGGGAAATAGCAATATCTCTAAAAGCTGAAAAGCTAATTATGCTTACTGATGTTGAAGGTGTTCTTTCACCAGAGAAAAAGCTAATTTCTTCTATTAATAGCAGTGAAGTGCCACAATTAATAGATAATGGGATTATAACCGGTGGAATGATTCCTAAAGTAAATTATTGTAAAAAAGCTGTTGATATGGGTGTTACAAAAGCACATATAGTTGATGGTAGAATAGAAAATGTTCTTCTTCTTGAAATATTTACAAATGAAGGAGTGGGTACGGAGATTAAAAATGTATAGCAATGTTTTGGTGGAAGTTTTAAGAGGGAGATTTGCTGAGAATTTGCACAGAGGCCATATTTGCATTGTTGGCAGAAAAGGGAAAATTTTAAGCTCAATAGGAGATACACACTTTCTCACATATTTAAGATCGTGTGCTAAGCCTATTCAGGCAATTCCTGTAATAACAACTGGTGCTGCTGAAAAATTCAATCTCACAGATAAAGAGATAACTATTTTTTCTGGCTCATTAAATGGCCAAGATTTTCAGGTAGAAATTTTAAAATCAATTTTAAATAAATTAGGTCTTGATGAATCTTATTTAAGATGTGGTATCCATCCACCTTCTCATAGAGCTACACGTAAGCAGGTTACTGAATATACTACGTTACATAACAATTGTGCAGGAAAGCATCTTGCAATGTTAACTTTGTGCAAATTTTTCGATTATCCTCTTGATAATTATGAAAATATTGAGCATCCTGTTCAACAATTGATTTTAAAAGAGATTTCAGTCTTCACAGATGTTGCTATTGAGAATATTAAAATAGGCATTGATGGATGTGGTGTTCCTGTTTTTGCAGTACCTCTTTACAATTTTGCTCTTGCGTATTACAAACTTGCAAACCCTGAAAATCTCGATGAGAAGAGGAGAGATGCTGTTAAGTTTTTAATGAGAAATAGCATAAAATATCCTGAATTGATTGCTGGTGATGAACGAATTTGTACAGAATTAATGCGTGTTGAAAGCAACATATTTGCAAAGGTTGGTGCTGATGGCAGTTATGGTATTGCAGCTTTTAAGAGTAAAATTGGAATAGCTGTGAAAATAGAGAGTGGTAACATGAAAGCATTGAATGTTGTTGTTATTGAGCTTTTAAAACAACTGAATATTTTATCAGAAGATGATGTTGAAAAACTTAAAATTTTCTACAATGTGCCAATATTTAACCATAGAAAAGAAGTTGTTGGTAAATTTAAGCCAGTTTTTAAAATTAAAAAATTTTGAAAGGAAATTTTATGAGAGTACTTGTTACTGGTGGAGCAGGATTTATTGGCAGCCATTTGTGCAAATATTTATTAAACAAAGGTTACGATGTTTTATGTCTTGACAATTTTTACACAGGCACCAAAGAGAATATAAAAGATTTAATGGACAATTTTAAATTTGAGCTTGTAAGGCATGATATTGTTCAACCAATACTTCTTGAAGTGGATCAGATTTATCATCTTGCATGTCCTGCATCTCCTGTTCATTATCAATTTAATCCTGTAAAAACCACCAAGACAAGTGTTATGGGTACTATAAATATGCTTGGTATTGCAAAAAGGGTTAAAGCAAGAATTTTACTTGCATCAACATCAGAAGTTTATGGTGATCCCAAGGAGCATCCTCAAAAAGAGTCTTATTGGGGTAATGTAAATACAATAGGCCCAAGGAGCTGTTATGATGAAGGTAAAAGGGTGGCAGAGACTTTAATGATGGATTATTACAGACAGAACAATGTTGATATAAGGATTGTGAGAATTTTTAACACTTATGGTCCAAATATGGTAAAAAATGATGGAAGGGTTGTTAGCAATTTTATAGTTCAGGCTCTTGAAGGTAAACCAATTACTATTTATGGAGATGGTTCTCAAACAAGATCATTCTGCTATGTGGATGATATGGTTGAAGCACTTGTAAAAATGATGGAGCAGGAGGAATATATAGGCCCAGTTAACCTTGGCAATCCTGATGAATTTACAATTAAGGAGCTTGCAGAGCTTGTCCTTGAGCTAACAGGTAGTAATTCAGAGCTTGTATATAAAGAGTTACCACCAGATGATCCAGTTAGGAGACAGCCAGATATTACACTTGCCAAAAAATATTTAAATTGGGAGCCAAAGGTAAAATTAAGGGATGGTTTAATCAAAACAATAGAATATTTTAAAAATAGGATAACTGCATAGATGAAAACAAAGATTATCTGCCCAAACTGTGAGGCAGAGATTGAAATATATAAAAATCCGATACCAACTGTTGACATTATTATTGAGTATAAAAATGGAATTGTGTTAATTGAAAGGAAAAATTTCCCATATGGTTGGGCAATTCCAGGTGGTTTTGTTGATTATGGTGAAAGTCTTGAAACTGCCGCTGTTAGAGAAGCCAAAGAGGAAACCAATCTTGATATTACACTTTTGAAGCAGTTTCATACATACTCTGCTCCAGATAGAGATCCAAGACAGCATACTATTACAACTGTGTATATAGCTGCTGGCAAAGGTAGATTAAAAGCAAAAGATGATGCTACAAATGCAGCTATTTTTTCAGAGGATAACTTGCCTGAAAATATTGTTTTTGACCATAGAAAAATTTTATTAGATTACTTCAGAAAAGAATATTAGTATACAAGGAGGGACTTTTATAATGAGTAATGAATTTATTCTTGAAATAGGGTGCGAAGAATTACCAGCTTCATTTCTTACATTTGGAATGGAAAAGCTTGAAGATTTATTTGTAAAATTTTTAGAAGAAAATAAAATCAGATTTAATAAGATAATAACTTTTGGCACCCCACGACGTTTAGGTCTTTCAATTCAAGGAATTGCAGATAAGCAGGAGGATAGAGTTATTGAAAAAACAGGTCCTTCCAGAAAAGCAGCTTATGATAAAGATGGCAATCCCACAAAAGCTGCAATAGGCTTTGCTAAATCTCAAGGAGTAAATGTTGAAGACCTTACAATTGTTACAACAGAGAAAGGAGAATACATTTCAATAAAAAAGGTAATTAAAGGTGAAGCTACTTTTGATGTATTAAAAGATAATCTTGAATCTATTATAAAAAAACTTGTTTTCCCCAAAAATATGAGGTGGGGAAGTGAAAAAGTAAGTTTTGCAAGACCAATTCACTATATTGTTGCTATTTTAAATGGTAAAATCTTACCATTTAAGTTTGGCAGTATTAAATCAGGAAATAAAACAGTTGGGCACAGATTTATGAGCCCTGAATCTTTTGAAGTAAAAGATTTTGAAAGTTTTGAAAAAGAGATGGAGAAAAGATTTGTTATTATTGATTTTCATAAAAGAAGAGAGCTTCTTTTAAAAGAAGTTGAAGAACAAGCAAGAGCACTTGGTGGAAAAATTTTAAATGATATGGAGTTAATAGATACTGTTACAAATCTTGTGGAATATCCATTTCCAGTTGCTGGAAATATTGATGAATCTTTTTTAAAACTTCCAGAAGAGGTTATAATTACACCTATGAAAGTTCATCAGAAATATTTTCCAGTGTATAATGAAAAAGGTAAGCTGCTGCCATATTTTATCACTGTTTCCAATACAAAAGCTAAAGATATGAGTGTGGTTGCACATGGAAATGAAAGAGTTTTAAAAGCAAGACTTAATGATGCAAAATTTTTCTATGATGAAGACAGAAAATATAAGTTGGAGCATTTTGTTGAAAGATTGAGGAAAGTGGTATTTCAGAAGGATATTGGAACATCATATGAAAAGATGGAGAGATTTAGGGAACTTGCAGTATTTATAGCTAACAATCTCAATCCTGAGGTAAAGGAAATAACTGAGCGAGCTGCATATCTCTGCAAGGGAGACCTTGAGTCAAATATGGTGTATGAGTTTCCAGAACTTCAGGGTATCATGGGTAAATATTACGCAATTAGCTCAGGTGAGAGCCAGAAAGTTGCTGAGGCTATTTATGAGCATTATTTACCTCGTTTTGCAGATGATGAGATTCCCAAATCAGATGCAGGGGCTTTTATAAGTATAGCTGATAGAATAGACACAATTGTTGGTTTTTTTGCAATTGGCAAAATCCCTACAGGTACAGCTGACCCATATGCTTTAAGAAGGCATGCTATTGCTATTATAAAAATTATTCTTGGTAAAGAATATAGATTATCTTTACATGAAATATTAAACAGAGCAAAAGAGCTCTATATTAATAAATTTAAAATCTCTGATGATGTTATTGATTCAATAAAAAACTTTTTTGCACAGAGATATTACAATATGCTATCAAATGAATTTGATTATGATGTAATTAACAGTGTTATTACTGCTGAATTTGATGATATTTATGAAACATATTTAAGGACAATTGATGTTCAGAAGATTAAAGAGGATAAAGATTTTCAAGATGTAATTATACCTTTTAAAAGAGTGGCAAATATTACAAAAGATTGGACTGACACAGTAATAGCAGAGAGCTATTTTAAAGAAAAAGAGGAAAAGGAGCTGTTTGAAACATTTGTTGTTGTTAAAGAGGAATTTTTAAAATTAAAAAAAGAGGAGAATTTTTTAGCTGCTTTAAAATCTTTTACAAAAATGAAAGATTCTATTAACAATTTTTTTGATAATGTGCTTGTTATGGATAAAAATGAAGAAATAAAGAGAAATAGGTTAAATCTGCTAAAAAGTATTTACAATACATTTAACTCAATAGCTGATTTAACCCAAATTATTAATTAAAAGGGGGATGTTATGGCAAAGTTTGTTTACTTATTTGGCAATAAGAGAGCTGACGGAAATGGAAAAATGAAAGAGCTTCTTGGAGGTAAAGGTGCTAACCTTGCTGAAATGGCAAACTTAGGTATTCCAGTTCCGCCAGGGTTTACAATATCAACAGAAGTTTGCACATATTATTATAAAAACAACAATAACTACCCCTCAGAACTTAAAGAGCAGGTTGAAGATGCAATTAAAAATGTTGAAAATATTACAGGTAAAAAGTTTGGAAGTATAGAAAATCCTCTATTGTTTTCAGTTAGATCAGGTGCAAGGGTTTCAATGCCAGGTATGATGGATACTGTTTTAAATCTTGGACTCAATGATGATGCTGTTCAAGGACTTGCGAAGCAGGCAGGTAATGAAAGGTTTAGCTTTGATAGTTACAGAAGATTTATACAGATGTATGGTAATGTTGTAAAAGGAATAGATTCAACAGAGCTTGAGAAGCCTCTTGAAGAAATTAAGGAGAAGAAAGGGGTTAAACTTGATACAGAATTAGATGCTGAAGATTTGAAAGAATTAGTGGAAAAATTAAAAGAAAAATATAGAGAGATCACTGGAGAGGATTTCCCTCAAGATCCCAAAAAACAGCTTTGGGAGGCTATAGGAGCTGTATTTGGCTCATGGAATAACCAGAGAGCAATAACGTATAGAAAATTAAATGGTATTCCAGATGATTGGGGAACAGCTGTAAATGTTCAATCAATGGTTTTTGGTAATCTTGGTAATGATTCTGCAACAGGAGTTGCATTTACAAGGGATCCTGCTACAGGGGAGAAAAAGTTTTTTGGAGAGTTTCTTGTAAATGCTCAGGGTGAGGATGTTGTTGCTGGTATAAGAACACCAAACCCAATAAATGAAGCATCTAAGAATAATGAGAATAAAAATTTACCAACTTTAGAAGAGTTAATGCCTGAATGTTACAAAGAACTTGTTGAAATATATAAAAAGCTTGAGAATCATTATCGTGATATGCAAGATATTGAATTTACAATTGAAAAAGGGAAATTGTGGATGTTGCAAACAAGAAATGGAAAAAGGACAGCAAAAGCAGCAGTAAAAATAGCTGTTGATATGGTTAAAGAAGGTTTGATTGATAAAAGGGAAGCGGTTATGAGAGTTGAGCCATCGCAGCTTGATCAATTGCTTCACCCAATGCTTGACCCTAAAGCAGAGAAAAAGGTGATAGCAAGGGGACTTCCTGCATCACCTGGAGCAGCAGCAGGTAAGATTGTTTTTAATGCTGATGAAGCAGAAAAAATGGCTGAAAAAGGTGAAAAGGTAATTCTTGTTAGAATAGAAACATCTCCTGAAGATATTCATGGAATGAATGCAGCAGAGGGAATTTTAACAGCAAGAGGTGGTATGACTTCCCATGCTGCTGTTGTTGCAAGAGGAATGGGGAAATGCTGTGTGTCAGGATGCAGTGCAATAGTTGTTGACTATGAAAAAGAGGAGATGAAGATAGGTGATAAAATATATAAAAAAGGAGATTTTATTACTCTTGATGGTTCAACAGGAGAGGTAATGGAGGGAGAAGTTCCAAGGATAAACCCTGAATTTAGCGGTGAATTTGGTGAATTTATGAACTGGGTAGATGAAATAAGAATCCTTGGAGTTAGAACCAATGCTGATACCCCTCATGATTCAAAAGTAGCAAGAGAGTTTGGTGCAGAAGGGATTGGACTTTGCAGAACAGAGCATATGTTTTTTGAAGGAGAGAGAATTATTGCAGTACGAGAAATGATTTTATCTGAAACAAAAGAGGAGAGGGAAAAAGCTCTTGCTAAAATAAAACCTTATCAAAAAGAAGATTTTAAAGGAATATTTAAAGAGATGGATGGACTTCCTGTAACAATTAGATTACTTGACCCACCATTACATGAGTTTTTGCCAAAAGAGGAAAAAGAGATGCAGGAAGTAGCAGAAAATATGAATGTAAGTGTTGAGAAAATAAGGGAATTATCTGAAAAATTACATGAATTTAATCCAATGCTTGGTCATAGAGGGTGTAGGCTTGGAATTACTTTTCCTGAGATATATGAAATGCAGGTTAGGGCAATTATGGAGGCTGCCTGTGAATGTGTAAAAGATGGAATTAAAGCAATTCCTGAGATTATGATACCTCTTGTTGGCCATTACAAAGAGCTTGAAATTTTAAAAGATATAACAGACAGAGTTGCAAAAGAGGTTATTGAAAGTTACAAAATAAATATAGATTACAAAGTAGGCACAATGATAGAGTTACCAAGAGCAGCAATTACAGCCAATGAAATAGCTAAATTTGCAGAGTTTTTCTCCTTTGGTACAAATGACCTTACTCAAACTACATTTGGTTTTTCAAGGGATGATGCGGGAAAATTTTTGAAAGATTACGTTGAGATGAAGATACTTCCCAAAGACCCATTTGTAACTCTTGATATAGATGGAGTTGGACAATTGGTAGAAATTGGTGTTAAAAGAGGTAGAGCCACAAGACCTGATTTAAAGGTGGGTATCTGCGGTGAGCATGGAGGTGACCCAGAATCTGTTCATTTCTGTCATAAAATAGGATTGAATTATGTAAGTTGCTCTCCATACAGAGTACCAATTGCAAGGTTAGCTGCTGCACAAGCTGCAATATTATACTCATAAAAAGAAAGGAGCAGAGATGGAAGAATATTTTGAAACAACAGAGTTAATTTTAGGTGAAATTGGTAATCTTGTTGAAAAATTATCAAAAACAAGGGATTTAGAGAAAAAGTTAGTTTACAGTGAAATTGCCAGAAATTTATCAGAAACATTAAAAAATAATATTAATGCATTTGTTAGTTTAAATGATTTAAGAGAAGAGCTTGAATATTATGAAGATGAATTTAATGAGTTTGATGAAGATGAATATGGTGATAATGGTAATGGTGGTTAAAATTTAAATTACAGGAGGGTTTATGGATAAATTTGATGTATCTTTAATGATAGGTAGCCAATCAGATTACCCTATAATTGAAGAGGCAATAAAGATTCTTGATAAATTTTCTATAAAGTATAGGCTTATTGTAAGTTCAGCTCATAGGACACCTAATAGAACAGAGAAGTGGGTTAAGTTTGCTGAAGAATCAGGAGCAAAAGTATTTATTGTTGCAGCAGGTGCTGCTGCACATTTACCAGGAGTTGTTGCTGCTATGACAAATCTTCCAGTAATAGGTGTACCAATAGCTGCAACAGCTTTAAATGGAGTGGATGCACTTTATTCAATTGTTCAAATGCCAGGTGGAATTCCTGTTGCAACAATGGCTATAGGTAAAGCTGGAGCAAGAAATGCAGCTATTTTTGCAGCTCAGATATTATCACTGAGCAATGTAGAGTTAAAAATGAAACTCAATAATTATAGAGTTGAAATGAAATCGAATATTGTTAAACAGTCAGAAAATTTGAAAATAAAAAATGAAAATGTTTTTATTGATTTTGAATAAATTAAAATTGAAGGAGGAGCTTTATGTTACAGAGAACTCTCGGAATTATTAAGCCAGATGCAGTTAAGAAAAATGTAGTTGGTAAAATTATTTCTATTATTGAAGAGAACAATATAAAAATAGTTGGTTTAAAAATGGTTACAATGACAAGAAAACAGGCAGAAGGTTTTTATTATGTTCATAAAGAAAAGCCTTTCTTTAATAGCTTAATAGATTTTATGACATCAGGACCTGTTGTGTTAATGTTGCTTGAAGGTGAGGATGTAATTTCAAAATGGAGAAAATTAATGGGTGCAACAAATCCTGCAAATGCTGAAGAAGGTACAATTAGAAAGCTTTTTGCAACAGATATAGAAAAAAATGCTGTTCATGGCTCAGATGCAGTTGAAACAGCAGATTTTGAAACAAAATATTTCTTTAATGCATTTGAAATAAATGAACGATAAATTGAAAGGCATCTCTTATTTGGAGATGCCTTATAAAATAGCAGGAGGAGTTAATGAATTTTCAAGATGTGGTATTAAATCTGCAGAAATTCTGGGCTGATTATGGATGTGTTATTCAACAACCTTACGATATAGAAGTTGGTGCAGGCACCATGAACCCGGCAACATTTCTAAGGGTGCTTGGGCCAGAGCCTTTTAATGTGGCTTATGTTGAACCTTCAAGGAGACCAACTGATGGAAGATATGGTGAAAATCCTAATAGATTACAGCACTATTATCAATTTCAGGTAATATTAAAGCCATCACCACAGAATATTCAGGAAATATACCTTGATTCATTAAAATTTTTAGGTATAGACCCACTTGAACATGATATTAGGTTTGTTGAGGATGACTGGGAATCCCCTACACTTGGAGCCTGGGGTCTTGGTTGGGAAGTTTGGCTTGATGGTATGGAAATAACACAATTTACATATTTTCAGCAGGCTGGTGGAGTTGACCTTTACCCTGTTTCAGGTGAAATAACATATGGTATTGAGCGAATTTCAATGTATCTTCAGGGTGTTGACAATGTTTACAATCTCAAATGGAATAATGATTTAACCTATGGAGATATTCATCACAAAGGTGAGGTAGAGGGGTCTATTTATAATTTTGATGAAGCTGATATTAATATGCTTTTTAACCTTTTTGATATGTATGAAAAAGAATCTAAAAGACTTATAGAAAAAGGTTTGGTTTTACCAGCTTACGATTATTGTCTTAAATGTTCGCATACTTTCAATATGCTTGATGCAAGGAATGCAATTTCTGTTACAGAGAGAACAGGTTATATTGGAAGGATTAGAAATCTTGCAAGATTATGTGCAAATGAATATTTGAAACAGAGAGAAGAAATGGGATTCCCTTTGTTGAAAAAAACAAGTTAAAAGTAAAAATTAGAATTTTGAAATTGAGCAGATTATAGCTGAGTTTTCCATTCTCGAACTGGAACGTTGAAAACTGAAATTTTATATGCCAACGTTTTAATGCCAAATAGTTTGCAAATAGTGAACTGATAATTTTGTAAAATTCCAAAATTAATTAAAAACCGTTGCACAGTGGTTAAAGGGATATAATAGATTTAAGGTGTTTGCACAATAAAATTATAAAATAAAAATAAATTTAAGACATTTGCACAGTATTTTTAGTGATATGCTAAAATTTTTATTTGATAATAGCAACTTATGGATTCTTCAGTCGCTTCGCTCCCTCAGAATGACCCCAAAAAGTCATTCTGACCCTGAGCAAAGCGAAGGGGAAGAATCCATTATAAATAGTTACTTTTATTTACTTATCTATTGGATTAATTTTTACCATTTTTTACTGTGCAAAGGTCTTAATTTGTATATAATTCAAAACCAACCTTGAATCAATGATTTTTCGGGATAGAGCCCCAATGATAGTTATCAGTTATCAGTTATTAGTTGTCAGTTGGCAGTTATTAGTTCAAAGTTAAAGTTGGATTTGGGATTTAGGGATTAGGATTTGGTACGTGCAATTTATGAATTGCCCGTACGGGATATATGAGATAGCTGTTATACAATTTTCCATTTAAATTTTTAATTGATGAATATTGTTTCATTTTTCATTGAAAATTGTGTATAAAATTTGCTGTTGGATTTTACATTTAGTTTTGTAATGTTCTACTTGAAATAGCATCTGAAATATTCTTAAGTTGTTGCTATTAAAGTATCTTTTAACGTTGAGCAGTGAATTTGCTGTTCTTAATTTTTATTACAGGAAAGTGTAGAGACAAATTGATAATTTGTGGGGTAATTTATGAATTTGCTTATAACAGGTGTTTCAGGATTTGTTGGTAGAAATTTGCTTCCACTGCTTGTTTCAGAGAAAAAGTTTAATATTTATGCTATTGTTAGAAATGAGCCTGATTCATATTTAAAATCTTTTAATGTTAATTTCTTAAAAGGAGAGCTTTTTAACCTTTCATCTGTTAAAAATTTAGATATTGATATAATTATACATATTGCAGGACTCACAAAAACACTTTATTCAAAGAATTTTTACAAAATAAACACAAGAGGCACAGGGAATCTTTTAAAGCAATTTAAAGGAAAAGGTGTAAAGCAATTTATATATATTAGCAGTCTGGCAGCGTTTGGACCAACAGAGTTTGATATTCCTGTTGATGAAATAAGTAAACCAAGACCGATTTCCCATTATGGAAAGAGCAAATTGCTTGCTGAAAAGCTTGTAAAAAAGTCAGGATTTCCATTTACAATTATTAGGCCGCCAGCTGTTTTTGGCCCATTTGATACAGATATTTATACCTATTTTAAAATGGTTAAAAACAGATTTGTTTTAAATGCTGGAGATGTTCAGAGATTGTATAGTCTTATATATGTTAAAGATCTTGGTCGTTTTATATTATCAACTATTTTAAACAAAAATGCAATTAATCAGGAGTTTTTTATTTCATTTAAAGATTTTTATAAAATAGGTGATATTGTAAGAGCAATAGAAAATGCCTGTAATAAAAGAAGTTTAAAGATAAATCTTCCACAATTTTTCACCAATGTAATTGGTATTCCAATGCAGATTGTATATGCTTTTTCCAATGTTCCACCTCTTTTAAATCTTGATAAATTAAAAGAAGTTTCAGCAAAAAATTGGATATGTTCAGGAGAAAAAGCAAGGTTAGTTTTGAATTTTAATCTGGAATATGAATTTTTTGAAGCTATTGAGGAAACATTCAAATGGTACAGAGAAAACAACTATCTTTAAATCTTATAGATAAGCTTACTTTACTATATATTGCAATTGTTGGGATTATTATTTTAATTTTTGGAACAGAGCTTGAAAGCTATTATTTATACATATTATTACACTTTCTTATTATAATAGTTTTTTTATGCTTTTATAAATTAAGTGATAGGTTTAATCTCAGGTTGCTCAGGGATTGGTATCCTCTTATTATTGTAACTTTTCTCTATGAAGAAACTGGCCATTTAAACCAAATTGTTTTTAAAGGTTTCTGGGATACTTTTATTTTCAATTTGGAGCAAAAGGCTTTTGGAGTTGATTTAGGGCTTGTTTTATATAAATTTTTTGGAAGCAGAATTATAAATGAGATAATGTATATGTCTTATTTTGCATATTATCTTATAATTCCAGTAATGGGCTTTTTAATTTACCGTCATAATAGGAAAATGTTTCACTATTTTTTAATATCATTAATGACAACTTACTATATATGTTATTTATTTTATATTTTTGTTCCAATAGCTGGGCCATTTGAATATGAGCATTTGAAAATTAATGGAATAATTTTTGATAAAATTATACATTTTTTTTACAAACATGGTGAATTACCAGGTTCTGCAATGCCAAGTTCTCACGTTGCAATAGCATTAATAGTGTTAATTTATTCGAAAATTACAGAAAATTATTTTTATATTTTTTTAGTAATTTTTATTTTACTCACTCTTTCTACAATGTATTTAAGGTATCATTACTTTGTTGATGTTGAAGCAGGTATTTTTACTGCTATTTTCTGTTTTCAAATATCTTTGTATCTAATTCGTAAGTTTAGAGTATTAAATAAATGAAATATTTTGTTATAGTTAATCCGTTATCAAAACATGCTAAACAAGATAGCTTGGAAAAAATAAGAGGAATGTTAGGTAATGTTGAGACACTCTTTTCAAATTATGCAGGAGAGAGTATTGAGTTAGCTTACAATGTTTCAAAAAATTTTTTTAATGATGAGATTACTATTATTGCTGTTGGTGGTGATGGCACAATAAATGAGGTTTGTGAAGGGATTGTTAAAGCAGGAAGGAATGATATTGCTATAGGTATTATTCCAGCTGGTACCGCAAATGTTATTGCAAAAGAGCTTAAAATTCCTAAAAAATTATCTAAAGCCATAGAAATTATATTGAAAAATAAGAAACGCAAAATTTTTTTATCTGAAATTAACAAAAAATATTTTCTTTTTACCTGCGGTATTGGTTTTGATGGAATGATTGTTGAAAATGTGAATTTGAAATTAAAGAAGATAGCAGGAAAATTTGCGTATATTTTATCTGCTTTTAGAGTCTTATCTAATTTAGAAAAATTGCCATACTTTAAAATAATAGCAGAAAATAATCAAAATTTAGAAGCACAAACTGCTATAATTAATAGAACTGAAAAATATGCAGGGAATTTTAAAATTTTTAATAATGCAAATATTTTTAGTCAAGAGTTTGAGGTACTAATTTTTAGAAAATTAAACCTCAAAATTCTATTAAATTTTTTATATAATGTTTTTATTAAAAAGGATTTTTCAAGTAAAAAGAATTACCAATTTATCCCCTCCAATCAGGTTAAAATAGAAAGTTTGAATAATCTATCTGTTCAGGTTGATGGTGATTTTTTTAAAGATAAAGTAGAAACTGTAAAAGTTAGCAAAGATAAATATTTGCAGTTTATTGTTGCAGATTAGTATAGGAAATTAAGTTTTTTTAGCGAATCGGGATTTGCTTTTAGAGTAACATTTGTTAAAGTTAATTATGAACAACAAAAAGAGAAAGAAAAAACGGTTATAGCGACCGATTACGACCTATTGAAAACGATTATGAACGATTGCGAACGATTGCGAACGATTATGAACGATTATGAACGATTACGAACGATTATCCACAGAGGAGCAGAAAATACTTCTTTATCTTTTAGCTAACCAGAAGATCAACCGTAAAAGAGCAACAGAATTATTGGAATTAAAAGACACTAAAACTTATGAAATTTTAAATTTATTAGTAAAAAAAGGACTTATATTACGAAAAGGAAAAGGCAGAAGCACTTACTATGTGCTGAAAAAATAAACTGAAAACAAAATTTGAAAAATTATACAAAACCAAATGTAAAATCCAATAGCAATTTTACAAGTGTTCTTATACATCACAAAAGCTGTCATTTTAAGGGCGTTAGCCCGAAAAATCTCTTGCTTCAAGGTTGGTTTTGTATAAGTTGGGAAAGATGATTAAACAAAAACGGAGTAAATAAAATGAAAATTGCAGAAATTATAAACAAGACTGAAGGGAGAAGACTTGAATTTAAAGAGCATTTACCTACAAAGGCAGACCTATGTAAAACTGTTGTTGCTTTTGCAAATGATGCAGGTGGTGAAATTTTCATAGGAATTAAAAATAAACCAAGAGAAATTGTGGGAGTTTCCGAAGAAAATCTTACTGCGATAGAAGAACAAATAAGCAATATTATCCATGATAATTGTTATCCGATAATTTTACCGGATATTTTATTTATAAATTTTCAAGGAAAACATCTTATTGTAGTAAAAATTTATAAAGGAAGCAATCCTCCATATTTTATTAAAACCAAAGGAAAAGAAAAAGGAACTTATATTCGGGTTGGTTCAACAAATCGCGTTGCCAATGAAGAAATTATCAGAGAATTAGAAAGGCAAAAACAAAATATCTCATTTGATTCTCTTCCTGTTTATTCAAAAAAAGTTAAAGAGTTAGATATATCCCTTTTTAGAAAACACTTTGAAGATAAAACAGAAGAAAAACTTACAAAAACCATTATGAAAAAGTTGAATTTGATAATAAAGGAGCAAAATAAAGAATTTCCTACTAATGCTCTTGTGCTGCTGTCTGGTGATAAAATCAGAAAAGAACTTTTTCCTTATGCTAAAATAGAATGCGCACGATTCAAAGGTAATGTTCCAAGTGATTTTATAGACCAAAAATCCATTGACGAACCGTTAAGTTTTCAAGCAGAAGAGGCATATAAATTTGTTTTGAGGCATATTTCCAAAGGCTCAACTTATGAAGGAGTTTACAGAAAAGACAGATGGGAATATCCTGTAATTGCTATTCGTGAAGTTATACGGAATGCTGTAATTCACCGAGATTATTCTTTAACGGGAAAGGACATTAAAATTGCAATTTTTGATGACAAAATAGAAATTACAAGCCCTGGTAAGCTTATGCCTACAATTGATTTTAATGATATGGAATCAGGCCAATCTGATATAAGAAACAAAGTGCTTGCACCTGTTTTTAAAAAACTTGGAATTATAGAACAATGGGGAAATGGACTCCGACTAATTGCAGAAGAACTTAAAAAATATCCGGAAATCAGAATGGAATGGAGCGAACCGGGATTTGCTTTTAGAGTAACATTTGTTAAAATTAATTATGAACAACAAAAAGAGAAAGAAAAAACGGTTGTTGCGAACGATTACGACCGATTACGACCGATTACGACCGATTACGACCGATTAACTCTTGAAGAAAAAAAAGTATTACTTTTCCTGTTAGAAAATGAAAAAGTATCAAGAAAAGATGTGGTTAATTTACTTGGCGTTAAAGAAACAAAAGCAAAAGAAATATTTAATATATTGATAAATAAAAAACTGATTGAAAGAAAGGGCAAAGGTAGAAGCACTTACTATGTGTTAAAAAAATAAATGATTAACATGCACTAATTTAGTGCACATTCTTGAAATATACACTAAAAAATTAAAAATTAGTGCATATAAATTTAAAAATTAATACAAAATTAAATTTTATTATATGAGGGAAAAAGGATAAGAGTATCAAAACCTAAATCTGTAAAGTTACTTGAAATTTTATTAAAAAAAAGCAATATAATTAAAATCAGGAAGATGAAGTTGAAAAAGTTCAAAGTTAAAAGAGGAATTATGGATTTTTATATTTTACTTTGATGAGAGTTAAAAACATTAAAAAATAGAGAGATTAGTATGGCTTTACCTATAAATATCAATGAACTGATAAATGGCAGCACAGTTGAATGGGAACGTATAGAGTTTAAAAAGGGATGGAATCCGGAACAAGTGCTTAAAACAATTACAGCCTTTGCCAATGATTTTAATAATTGGGGCGGTGGTTATATTATCATAGGAATAGAAGAGGAAAATGGAAGGCCAATATTACCTCCTGTAGGGCTGAAAGTAGAAGAAGTTGATAATATACAGAAAGAATTGAATAATATTTGCAGAAAAATCATTCCAAATTATTTTCCAATAGTAGAACCTGTTGATTATCAAGGAAAAAAGATATTAATTTTGTGGTGCCCGGGTGGAAGTGTTAGACCTTACAAATGTGCTGATACATTAGGTAAAAATCCCCGATATTTTTATTACATCAGACGCTTTTCCTCTACTGTAAAACCTACAATAGAGGAAGAAAAAGAGCTCATTTCCATGTCAAATCAAATCCCTTTTGATGATAGAGTAAATTACAGATATTCGGTAAAAGAGTTTGAGCTCATAGCTATAAAAACTTTTTTAAACAAAGTTGAAAGTGAGCTTGAATACCAAATACCCGGTTTAAGTATTGTAGAAATAGCAAGGAAAATGAATATTGCTGAAGGAAGTGATGAAAATTTACTTCCTAAAAATGTCGGGTTATTATTTTTTGCAAAAAACACTCAAAAAATTTTCCCTTCTGCACAAATAGAGGTTGTGATTTTTAAAGACAAAGAGGGGATAGAATTTGAAGAAAAAATCTTTGATGGCAATCTATTTGAACAAACTATTAATGTCCTCAATTTTTTAAAAAATCAGATTGTAAAGGAAAAAGTAATAAAAAGAGAAGGAAAAGCAGAAGCTGACAGATTTTTTAATTATCCCTATCAAGCTCTTGAAGAAGCAGTATGTAATGCCGTATATCATAGAGGTTATGACAATGATTCACCCATAGAAATAAGAATATATCCTGACCATATAGACATTATCAGTTTTCCAGGTCCTTTGCCTCCGCTCAATAAAGAAAAATTACAAAAATATCAATTTGATGTAAGAAAATACAGAAACAGACGAATAGGTGAATTTTTAAAAGAACTTCATCTTACAGAAGGAAGACAAACAGGTATTCCCACTATACTTAAAGAAATAGAAAAAAATCAATCACCTAAGCCGATTTTTGAAACAGATGATGAAAGAAGTTATTTCAAAACAACCTTTTTTATTCATCCTGAATTTAGAGAAGATGAGACAAGTTTGGGAAAAACTTCCCAGCAAGCTGCTGCTAAGCTGCCGTTAAGTTGGATACAAGTCGGAACAGAACAAGAAATAAATAAACTGAAAACAAAATTTGAAAAATTACTCCATCATGAGGGAGTAATTGATGGAGTAAATGAGGCAGTAAAAGAAAGACTATGTATAGAGATTCTTTATGTACAAGAAAAAGGCTTATTACGCAGGACCGAAATGGAAAAAATCTTTAAAATATCAAAAGCTACTGCAGAAAGAGACCTTGCATTGCTTAAAAAATTAGGACTTATTGAATTTATTGGCCCACCGAAGACAGGAAAATATATGCTTACGGAAAAAGGAAGTGATTTATTGGATGCAATGGAGATGGAAAAATGAAAAATTTTGCAAAAGATGAGGGATTTTCAAAAAGAAATCTTGAACAAATAAGAAAATG
>CAZIZE010000041.1:0-22481 GCA_964543655.1 uncultured bacterium | reverse complement strand
CCCCTTTAATCTTTTTTTACGCCCTATACACTGTAAATCTTTCGTCTTCCTCTTGCTCACATCAAACACCATTCTACACATTATGGAGGTTGAAAAATGAAGGTTTTCTGATTTCCCATATAATGTTTCTAACTTAATTACCCTTTATTGTCAACTACTTTTACCTAAAATAACATTTAAATCTTTTCCCTTTTACCCTTTTTTCCAACCGCACTATTGACAGCGCACTAATACAACTTTCTACTTGAAATAACATCTGCAATATTCTTAATTTATTACAATCAAAGTATTATTTAACGTTGAACTATGAACCTTGAACCATGAACTTGCATAAGCTTCTCTAAGTCTTCAGGAGTATCTATGCTTATGCTGTTATAAGAAGTTTGAAAAACCTTTATTTTCATATTATTTTCAAGAGCTCGCAGTTGCTCCAATTTCTCTATCTTTTCAAGTTTAGATTGTTTTAACCTTACAAATTTTTCAAGGCTATTTTTTCTAAAAGCATACAACCCTATATGCTTATAATAACTTTGCTCAGAATTATCTCTGTAAAAGGGTATTGGTGCACGGGAGAAATAAAGAGCAAAATTTTTTTCATTAAAAACAACCTTAACAACATTTTCATCATCTATCTCAGCACCATTTTCTATTTTTTTTATTGGAGTTGAAATATCAGCACCACTATCTTTTTTTAAAACCTCTATTGCACCATCAATAACATCTGGCTCAATAAAAGGCTCATCACCCTGCAAATTTACTACAATTTCAAATTTATTCTTAATAGCAATTTCAGAGACTCTATCTGTACCAGATCTGTGCTTTTCAGAAGTCATTTCTACATTGCATTTAAACTTTTTTGCAATCTCAAATATTCTCAAATCATCTGTTGCAATTATAACTTTCTTTCCAAGCTCACTTTTAATAGCCTGCCTGTAAACCCTGACAACCATTGGCAATCCATTAATTTCAACAAGTGGCTTACCAGGAAACCTTGATGAAGAGTATCTTGCTGGTATTACAATTAGAGCCATTTAAAATTTCCTTAAAATATTATAAAAAGTGTCTCTTTGAGCAGGAATAAAACCTGCATCTTTTATTAAAAAAATAATATCATCTTTTTGAAGGTTAAATTTTACACCTGCTGCTGAAACAACATTTTCTTCAAGCATAGTGCTCCCAAAATCATTTGCCCCAAAAAATAGCGAAATCTGTGCTATTTTTGCACCTTGAGTAACCCATGAGGTCTGTATATTTTTTATATTTGTTAATACAATCCTGCTTATTGCAAGAACCCTTAAAAAATCAACAGCAGTTGCTTTAAACTTTACATCCTCTTGAAGTGCTGTATTTTTAGGCTGAAAACTCCAGCAGATAAAAGCAGTAAAACCTCCTGTTTCTTCCTGTATTTCCCTAATTCTAAAGAGATGCTCAATTATCTCCTCATCTCTCTCTATTGAGCCAAACATCATCGTTGCACTACTTTTTAAACCTAATTTATGCGCTGTTATCATTACCTCAGCCCACTTTTCCCAGGAAATTTTATTTGGGCTAACAATGCTTCTAACTCGATTAACAAGTATCTCTGCACCACCACCAGGAATAGAGCCTAACCCTGCATCTTTAAGCCTTAATATAGTTTCTTTTATTGACAATCCTGAGTTTTCAGCAATATGACAAATTTCTGGTGCTGATAATCCATGGATGTTTATATTGTATCTCTTTTTTATTTCTTTAAAAAGCTGCTCAAAGTAATCTATACTGAGTTCAGGGTTAAGACCACCCTGTATTAAAATCTGTGTACCATTATACTTTAAGGTTTCCTCTATTTTTTTAAAAATATCTTCATTTGAGAGGAGATATGCTTCGTCTGAATCTTTTTCCCTGTAAAATGCACAAAATTTACATTTACATTTACATATATTTGTATAATTAATATTCCTATCAACAACAAAAGTTACTATATTTGAGTTGTTATGGATTTTTCTCTTTACTTCTTCTGCAATTTTAGCAAGCTCTCCAAGCGCTGCGTTTCTAAATAGCTCCAATGCATCCTTTTTAGATACTTTCAATATCAATTCTCCATATTAATAAGTTTTAAGCTCATTATAAAAAGAATCTCTCTCAACAGGAACTTTACCTGTTTTTTTTATTAAGTAAACAATCTCTTCTATTGTAAGTCCCTCTTTTGACAGGGCATCAGCAAAGTGAGTTATTCTCTCTTTCACCACTGTACCGTCAATATCATTTGCTCCAAACAAAAGTGCAACTTGAGCAAGTTTTTCAGTTAGCATTACCCAGTATGCTTTTATATTGCTAATATTATCAAGAAATAACCTTGAAATAGCAATTGTTTTAAGGTCATCTATCCCTGTTGTATAAGGAAATTTTTTTATTTCTGTATTTTTTGCATGAAAAGATAGAGGGATGAAAGCCAAAAAATTACCAGTTCTATCCTGCAACTCCCTTAAAAGCTCAAGATGATACACTCTATCCTCTATATTTTCAATATGTCCATAGAGCATTGTACAATTTGTTTTTATACCTAATCTATGGGCTATCTCTATAATTTCAAGCCATCTTTTGCCGCTGATTTTTTCTGGACATATTCTACTCCTGACATCCTCTTTTAAAATTTCAGCACCACCACCAGGCATTAAATCAAGACCTGCTGCTTTTAACTCTTTTAAAACTTCTTCCACAGATAGTCCTGAAATTTTACTAAAATAGTCTATTTCAACAGCTGTAAACGCCTTTACAATAATCTCTGGATGTTCAATTTTTAAGGATTTAATAAGCTCAGTATAGTATGAAAAACTCCATTCAGGATGCAATCCTCCAACAATATGAAATTCAGTAATTCCCATTGCTTCAGAATTTTTAACATCTTCTAATATTTTTTCAATACTAAATTCATAACTTCCCCTTTCACCTTTACTTCTTGAAAAAGCGCAAAATTTACACCTATTAACACAGATATTGGTTGGGTTAATATGTTTGTTTATATTGAAATAAACCTTGTTGCTATTTCTACTTTCAGCAAGTTCACCAAGTTCTATTAAATTAAAATTATTATATAAAAAAATGGCATCATCACTGCTAATTCGTTCATTATTTAAAATTTTTGAGATTATCTCTTGTTTCATCTTTTCAATCAATTTTAAACGTTATAAAGTTAATATTTTTTTTGGCTTCTTTTATATTTATATCAGGAACAAAATTTTTCAAGTCATTTAATATGTCATTTATTATAATTTCAGAAATTTTTGTTTTAAAATTGGGAATATCCTCAACAAATTTATCTTTTGTAACATTATCAAAGCTCTTATAAATATTGTCTTTAATAACAGCATACAATTTATCCATTGGAATTGAGGCTTTTGAAGAAAACTTTGTAAAAATATTAGCTGACAAAATCTTCATGCCATTTACACTTTTAAACTCATAGGCAAGTTTCAGGTTAAAATTGTATTTTTTAATTTCCTGCTCTTTTTCTGCAATTTTTATTTTTGATTTTGAAATCCAGACAATTTTTTTATTAATAATAAGGTACCCACTAATTACTTTTGGTTTTTTTCTTAGTTCTAAAATTATCAGCACTGAAAAAAGTATAATTAATATGGAAAGCAAAACAATGAAAATTAGCTTAAATGGTATCTTTTTTTTCGGTTTTTCAGGCTCTACTGTTTCATGTGAAACATCTGTTGTTTCTTCTATTACATCTTCTTTAATCTGATCTTCAGTTTCTTCAATTAATTCATCTAAATCTAATTCATCAATCTCTGTTTCTTTGCCACTGCCTTGAAGAGAGTCTATATCAAAAGTCTCCTCAACTTCCTCATTCTCTTCAAAGTCAATTTTATCTATCTTTGCTTTATTATTTTCATCTACCATTTTATGCGACTTTTCTTGTTAGCTCTTTAACTGCTTCCTCAAGACCTTTTACAGTAAGTTCAAACATTGGCATTAATCTATATATAGCTTTAACTGTAGGATGATTCCAGTAGTGTGATTTAATAGGACTCAGCCAGACAACAGATGCAAAATGCTCAACAATTCTTCTAAGCCACTCTATTCCAGGGGTTTCATTGTAATACCAGTAATCAATGGCTCCACCTTTCATAAATAATTCAGCAGGAGCCATCATTGCATCACCAACCATAATAACTCTGTAATCAGAATCAAAATTCTTTAAAAAAAGTGGGGTAGGGTAGGTTTCATTAGTGTAGTAATCTAAATAAAGGTAATCATAAACACAGTTATGAAAGAAAAAATATTTAAAATCTTTAAAGTGGTTTAATGAATTTGCTGCTGAAAAAAGCCTATTTACCATATTAGCATAGGGAACCATCGAGCCACCTGTGTCCATTAATAGCACTAACTTAGCATTGTTTTTCCTTGATTTCTGGAAAACAAGCTCAATTTCACCAAAATTTTTACAGGTTTTATCTATTGTCTCATCTAAATCAAGCTCATCTTCTGCACCAATATTTTTTAAAATTCTTAATTTTTTAAGGGCAACTTTCATCTGCCTTACATCAAGAGTAATATCATTTCTATAGTTTTTAAACTTTCTCTCACTTGCTATTTGAATTGCTGATTTATTCATTGATTGGCCACCCATTCTAATCCCTTCAGGATGATAACCTGAATGCCCAAATGGTGAGGTACCTCCTGTACCAATCCATTTGCTTCCACCATCATGCCTCTCTTTTTGCTCTCTCAATCTCTCTTCAAATAGTTTTTTCAATTCTTCAAATGTAAATCTTTTAATTTTTTCAAGGTCAGCTTTTGAGAATTCCCTACGACTAATAGCTTCCTGTAGCCATTCAAGAATGTGTTGAAATTCTATGCTATCAATTTTTAAATTCTCAAAGTACGTTTTAAATGCAATATCAAACTGATCATAAAAAGTTTCTGATTTAATTAATGTGGTGCGAGCAAGATAGTAAAAGCCTGTTAAAGAATTATTGGCAAATCCTTTTTCAAGAGCAGATAAAAAAGTCATCCACTCAGTAATTGTTACTGGAATTTTAAAACTTCTTAAATGGTAAAAAAAATCTATAAACATTAAATTACTCCAAAACGTTTTCTACCACTTCTCACATGGTTAAACATTTCCATATCTTCCTCTTTTTTAATTAATGTACCAAGAAATGGTATATCTTTAAATGATTCACCTTTTATCTTTACCCCTGTGGTTTTTAATACTTTAATCCAATCAATTAATTCACTTGTAGATGGTTTCTTTCTAAGTTCATCTATTTCCCTAAGTTTATAAAAAACTTCAAGAGCCTGATTTAAAAGTTTATTCTCTATATCCGGGAAATGAACTTTAACAATATCTCTCATAAGCTCAGGTGTTGGAAATTCAATATAATGAAATATACACCTTCTTAAAAAGGCATCTGGAAGCTCTTTTTCTGAATTACTGGTAATAATAACAATGGGTCTATGCTTGGCTTTAATAAATTCATCTGTTTCATAAATATAAAATTCCATATTATCAAGCTCGTTTAAAAGGTCGTTGGGAAATTCTATATCAGCTTTATCTATCTCATCAATTAAAAGAACACATTTCTCCTGCTCCATAAAAGATTTACCTAAGGGGCCAAACCTAATATATTGTCTTATATTAGAAATATCTTTATCTTTGAATCTTGCATCATTTAATCTACGAACTGTATCATACACGTAAAGTCCTTCCTGTGCTTTGGTTGTAGATTTAATATTCCATACAAAAAATTTTTTGTTTAAGCTTTTTGCAATATTAATAGCAAGAAGAGTTTTACCTGTACCTGGCTCTCCTTTTATTAACAATGGTTTTTCAAGTGCTATTGCAACATTTACTGCATTTTGAAGCTCTCTTGATGCAATGTAAGAATCTGTTCCTTTAAATTGTTCAAAATCCACTATTATCCTCCTTAACTGTTCTTATTTTAAAAGTAAGTGTCCCTGCTCTAAAAATAAAGCAGAAATATTTTTCAAAAATTTTGGGGCTTAACAAAAAAATCATTTTCCCAATTAAACTCCAGATACCACCAAAATTAAGCTCTCTATGAACAAGCTTAAATTTTACTCCCATATAGTGAGAAGTTGATTCTTTAATAAAATAATCTATTGAAAAATATGAAAAATGATGTACATGAGTGGGATCTCTCCAAGAAGATAAACTTGTAAAATGAGGTGTCCTGATCTTTACCAAGCTATTATTTTTTGTAATTCTATAAATTTCTTGCATTGCTTTTGAAATATCTAAAATATGCTCAATTACATTATCGAGCAAAACTTCATCAATAATAGATTCCTTAAATGGAAGATTCTCAATATCTGCTATTATATCAACACCTTTACAAAAAAATCTATCAACACCTATAAAACCTTCTATTTGCTTATTACCACATCCCAAATTTAATTTATAACTCATAATCAAATTTTATACCAATATTTTTTTGAAATTTCAAGAAAAAGAAAATTTGGTGTTAAATAAAAAGGCAAAAAGCCTTTTTATTTAACAAGAAGAACTGGAAAATTTGAATGATGAATTATATAATGTGTTACTGACCCCATTAAAATATTTGCGAGTTCACTTGCATTGTTAGGTGATAAAACTATCATATTTACACTTAACTTTTCTGACTCTTTACAAATAGTCTCTCCAGGATTACCTTCTACAGCATATGCATTTTCTACATAAATCCCTTCTTTTTCAAGTTTCTCTTTATAGCCATTAACTGTTTTCTCAGCTAATTTCTGGGCATTCTCTCTAATTTTCTCCAAAAAATCGCTGCTTAAACCATGCCCTTCAACAAGAGATACATCATAAACAGTTAATAAACTTACAACAGGTGAAAATATTTCTTTATTTTTTATAAGGTAGTTTATAGTTCTCACTGAGCCTAATCTTTCGTCAACGGGAACCAATACTCTTAAAGTCATGTTATACTCCTTCTAATTTTTACTGAACACCATAAAAAAGTTTTGGTAAAAATAGAACTAATTGTGGCCAATAAGTTAATAGTGCCAATATTGCAAGCTGTATTAATATAAATGGCATAACCGATTTTGTAACATAGATAATATCCCTCTTAACCATAGCACCAGTAATAAACAAACTTACACCAAGTGGTGGTGTGCAATATCCTATACCAAGATTTATAGTCATTAATAATCCAAAATGAAGAGAGCTAATATTAAACTGATCAAGCATAGGTAGAAAAATTGGTGTTAAAATAAGAGTAGCTGAAATAATATCCATAAATGTACCAACAATCAAAAGTAAAATATTTACTACAAGTAAAAATACCCATTTAGAATGAATATGGGCAACAACAGCTTCTGTAACAATAGCAGGAATCTGTTGCAATGTTAAATATTTACCAAAACAGGTAGCTCCTGCAACAATTATTAAAAGTGTAGCAGATGTAACAGCTGAAGACACTGTTACTTCAAACATCTGTTTAAATTTCATACTTTTATGAATAAATATTTCTACAATAAAAGCATAAACAGATGCAATAACAGCAGCTTCATTAGCAGTAAACATACCTGAAAAAATTCCACCAAAAATTAAAACAGGAAGCATAAGTGACCAGAACCCTTCTTTTATAGCTGCAATAACCTCTTTAAATTGAGGTCTTGGAATTAATTTAAAATTTTTCTTTTTAGCAACATAATATGAATAAACACAGAAAGTAATCATAATAAGTATACCTGGTACAAAACCTGTCATAAAAAGAGCTTCAAGTGAATCATTGGTAATCATTGAATAAAGAATCATTGAAATACTTGGTGGAATAACAATACCAAGTATAGGTGATGTTGTCATAACACCAACAGTATACTTTTCATCATATCCATTTTCAAGTAATGCAGGAATCATAAAACCACCAATAGCAACAACTGTAGCAACAGTCGAACCAGAAATAGCTCCAAAAAGCCCACAAGCAAGAACTCCAGCCATCCCAAGGCCACCAGGCAACCATCCAACAAGGGCATTAGCAACTTTAATTAATTTATCGACTATTGAGCCTGAAGTCATAATATTACCACATAAAATAAAAAACAAAACAACTACAAGAGCAAATTTATCCATGGAACGAAACAATGCCTGTGCAAGCATCATTACAGGATAATCTGTAAAAAAAACAAATCCTACAACAGCAGTAAAAAATAATGACATAAAAACAGGAATGGTTGTGAACATAAGTCCAAGCAGAACCAATCCAATAATAATATATGTTGTTGTTGAACCTTCCATAATTATTTTCTCCCTAACCCTTTATTTTTCAAAAACCTTTTTCTTGGTAATATCTTCATACAAAACTTGAATTGTTCTGATAAGCATTAAAATTCCCATAGTTGGCAAAATTAGATAAAGAAGATATATAGGAATTTGTAAAATTATTGTATATTGATGAGTTTGATATTGCTGAACAACCATTTGCCAACCATACTTAATAATAATAAAAGAAAACAGAATGGTTGCCAAATTAGCTATATATTCACAAGGTTTTTTTAATGCAGGAACAACCTGTATCAATGCATCTATCTTTAACATTGACCTATTCTTAACAGCAACAGAACAACCAATGAATGTTGTGTAAATAATAACCTCTCTAACAATCTCCTGAGACCATGGAATTGTATAACTAATGGTATATCTCAGAATAACTGCTATAAATAGAACAATTAATCCGAGCATTGTAGTTATAAACAATGTCCATTCTTCAAAAAAAGACAAAATCTTATCTACTATTTTAAGAAATTTTAACATCACCTTAACCTCTTCTTTTTTTTAGGGGATATAAAAAGAAAGTGGGCATAATGCCCACTTATGACCTATTAATCAAGTTTATCCATAAAAGCTTTAACCTTGTTAAAGTAGCTTTGACCTATAATTGGAGCCCATCTTTTGTAAACTTTTTGAGATAATTTTTTAAGCTTAGCATATTCACTTGGAGCCATAGTAATAAAAGTAATTCCTGCTTTTTTAGCAGCTGCAATTGAATCCTCTTCCTGCTGTTTTGTAAGCTTCCTTGTATGGGCACATTCTGTATGAACAACATTTAAGAATATTTTCTGTAAATTAGCAGGTAAATGATTAAACCATTTTTGATTGAATATCCAGATAAATAAACCATGAGCATAATTTACATAAGTGTAATATTTACAGATTTCAAATTTTTTAGTTATCCAGCAAACCATTGGTGTATGGTCTAAACCATCAATAACACCCTGTTTTAATGCAACAGGCACATCTGGCCAAGGCATAACTACTGGATGCAATCCCCAAGCAGCATAAATATCTTTTTGAACAGGTGCTTCAGCAATTCTAAATCTTACCTTTTTAGCATCAGCAATTGTATGGATAGGTGTTTTAGAAGCCCAACCATAGCTACCATAACCTGTAATATCAACACCCATAATACCTTTATCTTTCATTGCATCTAAAAATGGTTGAAACAACTCTTTATTAGCTGCAAAAGCATCTAATTTTTTAAATGTATTAATAACAAAAGGTAAATTAACTATACCCATTCTTGGTCCAAAATTAGCTGCTGCAACAGATGAAATAGCCATACCTTGAACAGTATTTGTCTGCAACATATTAAAAACTTCTACTTCCCCACCAAGCTGTGAAAGTGGATAATATTTCATACCAAGTTGACCATTACTCTTAGCCCATAATTCATCTCTAATTCTGTAGCCTGCTCTAATACCTTGAATTACTGGGTGAGAAACATTAGAAACTCTGAAATAATACTTGGCTTTTCTTGCATCAAACTTAGGCTGCCATGCTGCCAAAGGATTTTTCTTTCTGGCAAAAACCAATGATGTTAGCAAAAAAGAAACAATTAACAAAGAAAACAACAATAACCTAAAAATTTTTTTACACATTTTCATCCTATCCCTCCTTAATTTAATTTAAAACACCATTAGAAGTGCTTTTTTACCATTTAACAGTTTTTAAAATTTAAGTCAATAATTTTTGAATTAATTTAAAACAAAGTTTTAGTTTTGTATACAATTCTTACCAGCGTTAAATGCTTTTAAATTTACATCAAGAACTTTAGCAGGAATAACCTCTTTTAAAGTCTTTTCCCATATTGCTGAATCAATAGGAATAAAATTTGATGCAGCCCCAACAAGAGCAACATTTGCAGCTTTGGGGTTACCTGCTTCTTTTGCAAGGTTAAAAGCATCAACTGCATAAACTTTACAATCTAATTTATTTAAATTTTCTTCCACATTCTCAGGATACTCAGCCATACCTGCTGAAACTGTAATTGGATTAACTTTAAGAGTGTTATATACAATGATTCCATCTTTTTTAACCCAGTGCTTATTCCTTTCAGCTTCAAGAAGTTCAAAACCTAAAACTATATCTGCTTCCCCTTCAACTACAAGTGGTGAATATACTTTTGAGCCAATTCTCACATGACTTGTAACACTACCTCCTCTTTGACTCATTCCATGAACCTCACTCTGCTTAACATCAAGACCACTTTCTATTGCAGCAGCACTTAAAATTTTACTTGCAAGTATAACACCCTGACCTCCAACACCGGAAAGCACTATATTAAATGTTTTCATAATTCCTCCTTTTCTTTTGTTCGAAAATCTTATTTAAGGCTATTTAACAATAGCATCAAATTTACAAACTTGAGCACAAACACCGCAACCAACACACATATTTGGATCAATTTCTGCTTTAGTTTCACCATCTACTTCTTTAAGTCCAAGAGCAATACATCCCACTCTTATACATGCTTTACAACCTTTACATTTCTCCTCATCCACTTTCAAACTTGGTTTGAAAACTTTATATTGTAAAACACATGGCTGTTTACAAACAAGAACTGTAAGCTCATCTTTTTCAAGGGCTTCCCTAATTATTTTTTCAGTTTCTTCAAGGTTGTAAGAGTTAAACTCATAAGCGTTTTTTACCCCAAGTGCTTTTACAAGCTCAAGAACATCTGTCTCTATAGCAGGCTCTCCCATTAAAGTTTTACCACTACCAGGGTTTTCCTGGCCTCCTGTCATAGCTGTAGTTCTGTTGTCCATTATTATAACAACAGCATTACCTTTGTTATAAATCATATCAAGCAAGCCAGTAATACCTGAATGAAAAAAAGTAGAATCACCAATTACTGCAACTGTTTTATTTTTAATTGAATCAGGAGTAAACACTTTGCTAATACCATGTGCCATTCCAATACTTGCACCCATACAAACAGTAGTATGCAAAGCATTGAGCGGTGGTAAAGCACCAAGAGTATAACAACCTATATCACCTGAAACAAAGCATTTTATTTTACCTAAAACAGTAAACAATCCTCTGTGTGCACATCCTGGACAGAGTGTTGGTGGTCTTAGAGGCAAGCCTTCTGATGCTTCAAATACCTGCTCATCACCTTTAACACCAAATGCTTTTCTTAAAATTGCTTGATTTAATTCACCACAAATAGGAATAACATCTTTACCTTTATCAACTTTAATACCCAATAATTTAACACCTTCTTCAAGAAATGGGTCAAGCTCTTCTATTACATAGATTTTTTCAACGTTGCTTGCAAATTCTTTAACTAACTTTTCAGGTAAAGGATAGGTTAATCCTAATTTTAGAAATGATGCCTCAGGAAAAACCTCTTTTGCATACTGGTAAGATATTCCAGATGTTATAATACCAATAGATTTATCATTATACTCAACCTTATTTAAAGGTGATGAGTACCCATATTCAGCTAATTTCTTTAACCTTTCTTCAACTATTGGGTGTCTTCTCCTTGCATTAACTGGTAGCATAGTGTACTTTTTAGACTCTTTTGAAAGCTCTTTTGGAATTTCAAATTCAATTCTATCTCCAAACTCAACAATTCCTTTAGAATGAGAAATTCTTGTTGTGCTTCTAAAAAGCACAGGTGTATCAAATTTTTCGCTAATATTAAAAGCTTCTTTAATAAAATCTTTAGCTTCCTGACTGTCTGATGGCTCAATAACAGGCATTTTTGCAGCTTTAGCATAATGTCTGTTATCCTGTTCATTCTGAGAACTGTGAAGCTCTGGGTCATCGCAAGTTATAATAACAAGTCCACCATTTACTCCAGTATATGATAAAGTAAAAAGTGGATCCGCTGCAACATTAACCCCAACATGCTTCATAGTAGCAACTGCCCTTGCACCTGCCAATGAAGCACCAATAGCCACTTCAAGTGCAACTTTTTCATTTGGTGACCATTCTGAATATATCTCTTTATATCTATGAGCAACATTTTCTAAAATTTCTGTGCTTGGTGTTCCTGGATATGCTGAGGCAAATTTCACTCCTGCTTCATAAACACCTCTTGCCATAGCTTCATTTCCTGAAAGTAACTCTTTCATAATTCCTCCTTTATATTTTTCTCTCTGTTTTCCACGCTTTTCACCTATAAAGCTCAAAAATACTTTTAATTTTTAAATTGAGCAATTAAGGTAGAACTATTTTCTTATATCAATAAAAGCTTCTTTTCTACCAGTGTATTTCTCTCTAAGTACAGGCTTCATAATTTTACCAGTAGGGTTTCTTGGCACATTGTCAAAAACTACTTTTCTTGGCACTTTATAAAGAGCAAGCTTTGTTTTGCAATATTCAATAACTTCTTCTTCAGTCATTGTTTCACCATCTTTAAGCTGAACAATTGCCATAACAATTTCCACAAGCCTTTCATCTGGATATCCAATAACAGCAGCATCATCAACCTTTGGATGTTGATGTAATACCTCTTCTATTTCAACAGGATAAATATTTTCACCACCTGATGTAATCATATCTTTCTTTCTATCAACAATGTAAAAATATCCATCTTCATCAAACTCCATCATATCACCAGTATAAAGCCAACCATCCTTAATTGTGTTAGCTGTCATTTCAGGATTATTATAATACTCCTTCATGAGCCTTGGAGTTTTAAATGTAATTTCACCAACTGTTCTTGGTGTTGTAATTGTATTGCCCTCAAGATCAACAAGCCTTGCTTCAACTCCAAAAGTAGGCTTACCAATAGAGCCAGGTCTTTCAAGAACTTCATGTGGATAGAGGTTAAATGTTCCTCCACCACCACCTTCTGTAATTCCGTAAATATTTGAAACACCACAAGGCAAGTATTCAACAAGTTTTTTCATAACTTTAAATGGTACTGGCTGAGCACCTATCTCCATATATTTCCATGAAGACAGATCATAATCTTCAAGCTTTAATTTACCACTTTCAATAGCATTAATAATAGCAATTGCAACAGGTACAACAAATAAAACATCTGTTGCTTTTTCATCAGCAATTGCTTTAATAATATATTCTGGATTTCTAAATTCTCTTAAAATTGTACCTTTTGCACCTGTGGCATAGAATGGAGCCCAGAGAAAAAATGTACCTGAATGATAGAGAGGTAAAAAGAATAGGTAATTATCCTCTCTTTCAACAAAGTAACTCATTCCATTACCTATTGCTGTTGCATTTAATGAACCATGTGTATGAATAACAGGCTTTGGCTTGCCAGTGGTTCCTGATGTAAACATCATTGCAATATTATGGTCATCAGGAACATCAACAAGAGCTTCTGAAATATCATCATATTTTTTTACAACATTATAATAATCAGTTGCAAAATCAGGACAATTATCACCAACGTAGATATATGTTTTAACAGAGTCAAGCTCTGGTCGAATATTTGCAACAATATCTGTAAACTCAAAACTATAAATCATTGCAACAGGCTTACAAACATCAGCAGCATACTTAACATCTGGCTCGACAAATCTAAAGTTAAGTGGCACAACAATAGCACCAAGTTTACAAATTGCAAAATATGTAATAAGCCACTCAAGCCTGTCCATTTGAAAATGCATTACATAGTCGCCCTTTTTAATACCAACTTCATTTTTTAAATAATTAGCAAATCTATTAATCTCATCATTAAATTCTTTCCATGTTAAAGAACGCCTTGTGCCATTTTCATAAGATCTTTCAATGAGGCATTCTTTGTTGGGAAATTTCCCGGCATTTATTTTTGCATAATATCCATAATTCATTTTTGCCTCCTTTAATCTTTCTCTGAATAATCGTAAAAACCTTTCCCTGTTTTCCTGCCAAGATAGCCAGCATTAACCATTTTTCTGAGCAAGTATGGAGGATTGTAGTATGGAATCTTTGTATATTCATAAAAGATATTTCCAACATGGTATGTTATTTCAACACCTGTAAAATCCATTAACTCACATGGTCCCATTGGAAAACCAGCACCAAGTTTCATTGCTTTATCAATATCTTCCACAGTTGCAACACCCTCTTCCACCATTCTTGCAGCTTCAATAAATAGAGGAACCAGCAATCTGTTTACAATAAAACCAGGTGAATCTGTACATTTAACAGGATCTTTTCCTATTTTTTTTGAAACCTGCATTGCTATTTCAACAGTTTCATCTGTTGTTTGAAGAGCAGGGATAACCTCAACAAGTCTCATCATAGGAACTGGGTTAAAAAAGTGCATACCAACAAATTTATCAGGTCTCTTTGTTAATGAGGATAATTCAGTAATACAAATTGATGAAGTATTTGTAGCAATTATAACATCATCTTTTAAAACAGAATCAAGTTTATTGTATGTTTCTTTTTTAACATCAACATTTTCAAAAACAGCCTCAATAACAAAATCAACATCTTTAAAAGGAGCAACATCTGTTGAAAAAGCTATTCTTTTCCATATTGCATCATAATCATCTTGAGAGATTTTTCCTTTTTTAAGTAATCTGCTCAAACTTTTATCTATTAACTTTTTTCCTCTTGCCCATGCATCTTCACTTACTTCAAGCACCTGAACTTCATATCCTGCCATTGCACATACCTGAATAATACCAGACCCCATGCTTCCAGCACCACATACACCTATTTTTTTTATATCTTCAAACTTCATATCTTCCTCCTTGTTGTTTTTTAAGTTTACTTTCCTTTAAAATTTGGCTTTCTCTTTTCAATAAAAGCATTAAAGCCCTCTGTTGAATCTTCAGATTCAAAACAGTTGTAAAATTCCTGACATTCAAACTTTAGTCCCACTTCCAATGTCTCATTTACTCCATCATAAATTGCCCTCTTTGCAGCGCCAATTGCATAAGTGGCTTTTTTAGCAAGTGATTTTGCAAATTCTAAAGCTCCTTTATTAAGCTCTTCGTCATTTTCAAAAACTTTCTCTATAATGCCAAGTCTAAATGCTTCCTCAACATCCATCTGAGCAGCCTGAGCAATGTAAAATAGAGCTCTTTTTGCACCTATAATTCTTGCAAGCCTTTGAGTACCACCAGCTCCTGGAATTACACCAAGAGATGTTTCTGGTAATCCTACCATAACAGGTCGCTCTTTATCTTTTACTTTAGCAACTTTTGCTGCAAACCTAAAATCACATCCAAGCGCAAGCTCAAGTCCACCACCAAGAGCATAACCATTAATTGCAGCAATAGAAATTTTATTCATATTTTCAAGTTTTCCAATAACTTCCTGTAACCTTTTTGAAATTGCCTTTCCTTCAAGAGGAGTCATCTCTGCAAACATTTTAATATCAGCACCTGCAACAAAAAAACCAGGTAAAGCGCTTTTGATAAGAATAACCTTAGCTTCATCATTCTTCTCTAATTCATCAAAAGCAGCACCAAGCTCATCTGTAAATTCTGCATTTAATGAATTTGCAGGTGGTCTGTTTAATTCAATAATACCAACACCATCTTCTACTGTAAGATTAAAAAATTTGTAGCTCATATTAAACCTCCAAAATTTTTATTTTATTATTATTTCTCCCACAACATTTTCTGCTCAAGGGACTTAATTAAATAAGTAATAGTTTCATTATAAGGAGTTTTTACTCCATACTTTGCACCTTCTCTAACTATAGCACCATTTAATGTGTCTATTTCTGTCCTTCTTTTTGCCTCAACATCTTGCAGCATTGAGATTTTATTATCTTTAACACCAGAGAGAGCTTTTAATACAAAAGCTCCTGCAAATTTTAACTCTTCAAATTCAAGACCTTTGGCTTTTGCAACTTCTGCTGTTTCCTCTGCAAGCTTAATTATTAGCTCTCTTGTATGCTCACAACCTAAAAGCTGATTACCTGTAAAACCTGTTAATGCTGCAACAGCATTGCATGCAACATTTGCAAGCAGTTTTCTCCAAATTGGCACCTCTACATTACCAGAAATAATTTCAGTAGTAAACCCTGCCTTATTAAACAACTTGGCAATCTCTTCAAGCCTTTTATCCTTTGTACCATCATACCTACCAAGCCATACACCACCAATACCACCTGTATATTTAATCTCATAAAGTGATAATGGCATTGCACTATGAGCAGTAACACCACCAACAACTTTTTCTTTACCAACAACATTTGCTATTACTTCAAGGTTACCTATACCATTTTGAACAGAGATAACATAGGTATTTTCGCCAACCATTGGCAATGCCATGGTAGCAGCAGAATGTGTATGGTAACCTTTTACTGAAATTTGAACAATATCCATTATCCCTGCTTCTTTTGGATTGTCTGTTATTTTAACCTTAACTTTTTTCACTGAGCCATCTGGCATGTAGAGTACTATTCCATTTTTTTTAATTGCATCAACCCGTCTTTTGTCAATTTCTATAAGAGTAACATCAAACCCAGCATCTGTTAAAAGTGCACCAAATGTTCCACCAAGAGCACCTGCTCCAACAATTGCCATTTTCAATTTTTTATCCATACAAATACCTCCCAGATATTTTTGCCATTTATACCTGCAAAATTGTTGCCACATAAAAAAATGTTTTATTCTTTTCCAAATTATAACTGGCACTAATATTGATATTACACGTATAAAAATAAAAAAATAACAAAGAGTTTTAACTGACCAACTATTTAAAGAAACAGTTATTACGAAAAAGATAAACGTATAAAGAACCATTAATAATATGGTTTGTTAATATAAAGATATAACAATCTGAAAAATCTTTAATTTTGTAGTTACAATTATACTTGTATATTTTTTTATACAATTTTTTGTTGTTTTTTTTTGTATACATTGTGCTACAATATTATTCTTGCTATTTTTTATATTTTGGTTTACTTATTGCCTTTCATTATAGCTTGTTAATAAGTTGTGTAAGATTTTAAAAATAAATTTTTAAGGAGGATTATCATGAGAAAATGGATGCATGTAGGAGAAGTTCTAAAAATGGCAGCATATCTTTATCCCAATAAATTAGGAGCTAAAGATCTCTCTCGATCAATGACATTTAAAGAGTGGAATGATAGATGTAATAAACTTGCAAATGCTTTGCTTTCACTTGGTTTAAAAAAAGGTGATAAGATTGCAATTATAGCATATAACTGTGTTGAATGGATGGAAATATATGGTGCATGCGCAAAATCAGGTATTGTTGCTGTACCTATAATGTTTAGAATGCCACCTGCTGAATATGAATATATTTTGCAAAACTCTGAGGCAAAAGCTTTTATTGTTGAATCAGATTTTGCTCAAGGCGCTGATTCTATCAGGTCTAATCTCAATGAAACTTTATCAAAAAATTTTATCTACTTTGGTGACAATAATGTTCCAGAAAATTACATTGGTTATGAAGATTTAATTTCCAAAGCATCAGCAGAAGAACCAGATGTGGAAGTTACAGATAAAGATGTATGGGTAATGACTTATACTTCAGGCACCACTGGCAAGCCAAAGGGTGTTGTAAGAACACATGAAAGCTTAATAGCATTTTATTTAATCAATATTGCTGAATTTGGTTTTGGTAGAGAGGATATTGGACTTCTTGTTATGCCAATGTGCCATATTAACTCCATTTTTTACTCTTTTGTATTTACCTATACTTATGGGAGTGTTTGTATATACAATGTTAAAAGCTTTGACCCAGAGCATTTTTTAAAAACTTTATCTGAAGAAAATATTACCTTCACATCTCTTGTTCCAACACATTACATAATGATTCTTTCATTACCTGATGAAATCAAAAACAAATATGATGTTAGCAAAATCAGGAAACTCCTCTGCTCTTCAGCACCAGCAAGAAAAGATACCAAACTTGGTATTTTAGAATATTTTAAAAATTCAGAGCTTTTTGAAGCTTATGGCTCCACAGAGGCAGGCCTTGTTACTCTGCTCAGACCAGATGAGCAATTTTCTAAACTTGGTTCAATTGGTAGAGAGGTTATAGGTACAAGAAAGCTAAAAATTTTAGATGACGATGGTAATGAAGTTCCAGATGGAGAAGTTGGAGAGCTTTATTCATTTTCACCTATGCTTTTCAAAGAATACTGGAAACTACCAGAAGCTACTAAAGAAGCTTTTGTAGGTGAATATTTTAGTGCAGGTGATATGGCACGAAAAGATGAAGATGGATATTACTATCTTGTTGACAGGAAGAAAAACATGATAATCACAGGTGGAGAAAATGTGTATCCATCTGAAGTTGAAAATGTAGTTGGTTCTCATGAAGCAGTAAAAGATGTTGCTGTTATTGGCATTCCTGATCCTAAATGGGGTGAAGCAGTAACTGCTGTGATTATTTTAAATGATGGTTATGAACCAACAGAGGAATTGAAAAAAGAGATTAGAGAGTATTGCAGAGGAAAAATAGCAGGTTACAAGATTCCAAAAAGAGTAGAATTCATTACTGATGAAGAAATGCCAAGAACAGGCACTGGCAAAATTTTGCACAGAAAATTAAGAGAAAAATACGGAACTTGGAGTGAAAATTAAAATAAAGGAGGATTAAATGTTTACCAAAGCTTTTATACCTTACAAAGGATACTATTCCACACCATTTTCAAAATGGCAGATGACATTGCAAAATGAGCATGCTGTTATTTTTGGTGCAGCAACTGCAAAAAAATGGATGGAGAGCAAAGGCATTGACCCAAAAATTTTTGAGTATCTTTACCTTGGATTTACCATCCATCAAAAACAGGCATTTTACGGTGCTCCTTGGGCTGCTGCACTTATGGGTGCTGAGCATATTTCTGGATGCAATGTTAGCCAGGCCTGCTCAACTTCAACCACATGCCTCTACTATGCAGCACTTGGATTAGAGCAGGGAATGTTTGGAACTGTTGCTAACCTTATGACAGACAGATGCTCAAATGGACCACACATTGTCTGGCCAAACCCTCTTGGACCAGGAGCAGAGGTTATTCATGAAAACTGGCTAATGGATAATTTTAATCATGATCCTTTTGCTAAAAATGCAATGATAGAAACAGCTGAAAAAGTTGCCAAAGAAATAGGCGTAACCAAAGAAGAGTGTGATGACATGGCAGTTCTCAGATATAACCAGTACACAGATGCATTAAAAAATAATAGAGAATTTCAAAAAAGATACTTTTTCCCTGCAGAGGTTAGAATTAGCAAGAAAAAAACTGTTCTGTTAGAAGAAGATGAAGGAATTATTCCATCAACAAAGGATGGACTTGCAAAACTTTCTCCTGTACTTCCTAATGGAGTTCATAGCTTTGGGGCGCAAACTCATCCTGCTGATGGCAATTGCTTTATAATTGTTACCACAAAAGAAAAGGCAGCTGAGTTAAGTGCTGATAAAAATATTTCTATTCAGATACTCTCTTATGGTTATTCAAAAGTAGAAATTGGCTGCATGGCAAAAGCACCTGTTCCTGCTGCTCAAATGGCACTTGAAAAAGCTGGTCTTAAAATAGAAGATATGAATGCTATTAAAAGTCACAATCCTTTTGCTGTTAATGACATTTACTTTGCAAAGCAGTTTGGTATAAAATGGGAAAGTATGAACAACTACGGAAGCTCTCTTGTATTTGGACATCCACAGGGTCCTACAGCAGGAAGATTGATTATAGAATTAATTGAAGAACTTGTAATAAAAGGTGGTGGTTATGGACTTTTTACAGGTTGTGCAGCAGGTGATACAGGAGCAGCTCTTGTTGTTAAAGTGGATTGTTAAACTTTTACTAAATTATCACATAGTTTAAGCTTTTGCATAAACCACACATAATTATTTTTATAAATAAGTGAAAGGGGATACACTGGTATCCCCTTTTTTAATACCTCTTTAAAAAGCTCCGCGAAATTTTTATCAGTTTCAAAATTTGGCATAAAACATTCAACATCAGGAGCAAAAACTAAAATCAAAAGCATTGCATCATTACCAATCTCTTTTAATTTAAGCAAAGTTTTCAAATGATTTGCCCCTCTAATTGTAGGCGCATCTGGAAAAAGAGCAACACCATCTTTCCCCAATGTGCAACCTTTTACTTCAATCCAGCACTCATTCCCTTTATTATCATATGCAACAAAATCAATTCTATGATTTTTATATCTAACCTCTGCTTTTATTTTATTAAACCTTTCATTGATAGGTAGTATTTTTGTTTTAAAAATAGCTTCTGCTATCTTTCTATGATATTTAGAATGAATGAGCACAAAATGCTCATTAACTTTCCCTGCTATAACATCCCACCTTGTCTTTCTATGTGGCTTATCTTCATTCTTTAAAAGGAGCCTATTTCCTGAAAATAATATCTCTGCAAGCCTGCCTGGGTCATGTATATGAACAAGCACATCTTCTTCAAAAAAAGGTGCAACAATGTCCACCAATGCAATATATTTATTTGGCCTTTTTTTAAAAATCGCTTCTGCATCTGACTTAATCTCAAATAATTTTTCCAACGGACACTACCTTTTTAAATCTGGTGGATATACATATTTAGGGCTAATTTTGTATGTATATGGCAATTCATAATATTTCCATCCATTAACAAAACCAGCCTTACCATATATTGGGCTATACATTTTTGCAAGAGCTTTCTCACTTCTATTTTTTCCAAAAAATCTATACCCTTCAAAGCCACCAACCAAATTATAGCTATTTTTAAAACCATTTTTATAAGCAATATCAGCAGCAATATGTGATCTTTTGGAACTTCTACACATAAAGATAAGATTATCAGTTGGTTTAAACATCTTTTTTAAAACTTTAATAAAATCTTTATTTTTAACAAACTGATACCTTGTGGCAGGAGCTTTTTTATTTTTCCCAAACATCTGACCTTTTACTGCAAATTCTTTTGTAAGAAACATAAAAGGCACATTATAAGCCAAATACATTTTGCCATTTTTAAACCACATTGGATGGCCTATCAGCTGATATTCAAACCTTGTTCTAACATCAACTAAGTAAGTATTCGGCTGAGTAACCAACATGTGATATGCCTGAAGTGGTGTAATATTTGTTGCTAATTTTGAATCAAAAGGGAAGAGAGAACTTACTAATGATACACATAAAAAAATAGTTGTTGCCATAATAAAAAATCTCTTTTTCATAACACACCTCCTGTTAAAATTTTATTAGCCTGCTAAATATTAATTAGCTATTAAACAACAAAAAGTCAAGAAAATTTTATATAACTATTTGTAATACAAGAAAAATTTAAAATGTCAATTTTCATGAAAAAACTGGGTTACTTTATCATGAAAATTTACACTTGCAACTTAAAAGGACTTAAATATACTGTTTTTATCCCTGCTTTTACAAAAGATTTAATTCCAAAGACTCAAAAATTAGTGAGAGGAATAATTAATCATACAGAAGATTTTTATAATGCCACAAAAAATTTAAAGAATATCTATATTGACCATAAATAATATTTTAAATCTAAAAACTATTTGAATTTATCCAAATTTTCTGATAAATTATAAACATGAAACTAAAAAAATTACCCATAGGACAATCTTCTTTTGAAAATCTTATAAATAATAACTGTATTTATGTTGATAAAACAAAAAAATTGTATAAATTAATTACAGAAGGTGAATTTTATTTTCTCTCCCGTCCAAGGCGTTTTGGTAAATCACTCCTTGTATCAGCTCTTAAAAATATATTTCTTGGCAACAAAGAATTATTTAAAGATTTATGGATATACACTTCAGATTATGAATGGAAGAAACACCCTGTTATTGTAATTGATTTTAATGAGGTTTTAGTTGATACCCCGGAAAATTTAAAATCAGGTGTGTGCAGGGTATTTGACAAAATAGCCAAAAAACATGATATTTGCTTGGAATCAAAAGAAGAGAAATATAAGTTTGAAGAACTTGTGATATTGCTTGAGCAAAAATATAATGAAAAAGTGATAGTATTGGTTGATGAATATGACAAGCCAATAATAAGTCATCTTGGAGAGGGAGATGAAAGGTTAGAGATAGCAAAGAAGAACAGGGAGATATTAAAGAGTTTATTTGGAACAATAAAAGCAGAAAGTGTAATAAGCAATTTAAGATTTGTTCTTTTAACAGGAGTGAGCAAATTTTCCAAAGCAGGAGTATTTTCAGAGCTAAATAACCTTAATGATATAACAATGGATAGCATTTATTGTGATTTGCTCGGCATTACAGAAGATGAGATAGACGAATATTTTAAAGATTATATAAAAATATGC
>CAZIZE010000040.1:0-52429 GCA_964543655.1 uncultured bacterium | reverse complement strand
ACCAAAAATGTCGGGGTGCCGCTTTCAAACCAGTAGTTTTTAAAATCTTGATTATCAAAAAAGCAAAATAAGGAATATGGGTTAATTACCTTTAAATCTTTTTTTGAAAACCTATATCCATTGTAATAATTCATTATTTTTTTTATCAATTCTTCTTTAGTTATTGAAAATTCCTCTGCTGTTTCTTGCAAATAATCATCAAAACAAAATTTAAGTTCTTGTTGAGTTACTCCAAGTAAGTCTGCATATTTGGAGTTCATAGAAATATCATTGAGGTTATTAAGCTCTGAGAAAACTCCTGCTCTTGAAAATTTGCTCACTCCTGTTAATAGCACAAACCTCAAATTTCTTATTACATTCTTCCCTTTTATTGTACCGAACAAGCTCTTTAATATCTCTCTGTTTTTCTTTGCTATCTCTAACCTTTCAGACCCTTCACCAAGATGAGAGATTATTGGCTTGTCATATTCATCCACCAATACTATCACTTTTTCTTTATATTTTTGCTCAAGCAATATCACAAGTTCTTCAAACTTATATTTCTCTTCTTTTGATTCCAGGCAAATATCATGTTCTTTACCTATTTTGTCAAATACCCTGCACAATCCTGATTTTAAATTTTCCGGAGTATCAACTAAAACCTCATTAAAATCAATTACAATAACAGGATGTTTTTTCCATTCATAATCTGAAGTGTATATCCATAAATCTTTAAATAATTCTTTGTTCCCAAGAAAGATATTTTCAAGAGTTGACACAAGAAGAGATTTCCCGAATCTTCTTGGACGGGATAAAAAGTAAAACTGTCCCTCTGTAATTAGTTTATATAATTTCTCTGTTTTATCAACATAAACACAATTACCTGTTATTAGATTTTCAAAAGAAGATTGTCCAATTGGAAGTTTTTTGAGTTTCATATTAATAAATTATCAGAAATTATAGATAAATTCAAGCGATATTTGATAGTTATACAAAACCGACCCTGAATTGTGAAATTTTTCGGGTAAAATCATTCAAAATAACTGGTTTTGTGCAAAATAAGAATATTTGTAAAAAAAATTACCGTTGGATTTTAAACTGTAAATTTTAACTTTAACCATAAATAAAGATAATTATAAAAAATAAATTGACAAAAGATATAAAATTTTTTATACAATATGAATGATGAGTCAGTCAGAAAGCACAAAAGATAAATTATTTAGAGCAGCAGTTAAAATTTTCTCTGAAAAAGGATTTTGGAAAACAAAAATTTCAGATATTGTTAAAGAAGCAGGCGTTGCCCAGGGCACATTTTATCTCTACTTTAAAAGCAAAAATGATTGCTTTAAGCACATTCTACTTCTTCTTCATAATGAGACTCTATCCATTTTAAATAATAAATTTCTACATGGTGATAATTTAGATGATATTTTAATTGCTTTTATTAAAAGAATCTATGAGTCAAAAAAAATTTCAAAAGTTTTCCTTTTTGAAGCTATTAGTAGTGGCAATGAGTTTCAGGAACTCTATTTTAGTTTTAAAAAAAATTTTAAGGATTTTCTCTATTCATATTTGGAAAAAAGATTAGAGCATAAGGAGCAAGTTGAGATTAAATCCTCTATCCTCGCAGGATTTCTCAGAGAAATTATAGAGCAAGATATTTTATTTGAAAACCAGGATTTAAACTATTTAATAAATAAGGTTAAGAAAGCAATTAATATTCTTAATGGAGATTAAGATGAAAATTTTTTTTATAAACATATTTTTCATTTTACTATTTTCTTTAAACATAATAAATGTTAATGCGCTGACATTAAATGAAGCTATTAAAAACTCATTAAAATACAATCATTTGTTAATTTCTAAAAAGCATGAATTAAAATCTTCAAACTATAAATTAGAAGCTGCAAATTCGCTTAAAATGCCTTCCTTCTTTCTTCAATCAACTTATAATCAGCTTAACAACATAAAAGCTATTGAATTTGCCACTCCATTTGGAAATAAGGCAATTAGACTTAGTGAAAAAGATTATATTGAATTAACCACTGGTATAAAGTTGAATCTCTACACAGGTGGATTAATTTCTGGAAACATTAAAGCTGCTACTGAAAATATTAATATAAAAAAAGAGCAAGTAAAGGAAACAAAGCTAAATATCATTTATAACACAAAAATTGCTTACATTAATATTCTTGAACTCTATGCTGTAAAAAAAATTGCAGAAAAGCATGTAGAATCACTAAAAAAACATAAAAAAGATGCAGAAAATTTTTACAAAGAGGGAATTGTTCCATACATTGATGTGTTACAAACTGATGTAAAATTAAAAGAAGCTCTCCAAAATCTTAACAGTATAAACAATAGCATAAAAGTTGCAAAAACCAATCTTTCTCTTATTATGGGGAAACAGGTTGATTTTTCATATAAAGTAGAAAAAATAGACAATATAAAAATCAAAAGTAAAATTAATTTACAAAACTTATTTAATTTGGCTAAAAAAAATAGACCTGTTCTTAAAGAAATTCAGTATAGAATCAGGCAGGTAGATTCTTTTATTGAAACTAAGAAATCAGAATTAAAACCAAAAATTGCAATAATTGGAGATTATAACTACTCTGATGCAATTAAAGATATTAATCAAAAAGGAAGTTTTGCTTTACAGGCAAAACTCTCCTTTAATCTCAATTGGACAAATGCCATTCATGAAATAGAATCATTAAAAGAAACCAAATTTGCCATTGAAAATAGAAAAAAAGATATCTTATCAAATGTATTAATAGGTGTAAAAAAGGCGTATGAAGATTATATTACAGCAGTTTCAAATCTACAAGTTTCAAAAAGTGCTGTAAAAAGTGCCAGAGAATATTGCAGAATAATTAATCTTAAATATAAAGAGGGGCTTGCTGACAACACTGATGTATTAGATGCAGAGGCACTTAAAACCAATGCATTAATGAAAGAAAAAACAAATTATTTTAATGTGTTGAAAAAATATTTTTTAATACAAAGAGTTACAGGAAGTGAGGTTTTAGATTATGAGTAAGAAAAAAATTGCTATTCTCTTTCTATCTCTATTTTTTATAATATTTCTATATGCTGCATATAAATATTGGAAGTTTTCTGAAAAATATGCAACTACCGACGCAATGTTCATTAGAAGTGACAGAATTACAAATGTAAGCTTTAAAAGGATAAAAGGTAAAGTTATTAAGCTTTACTATAAAGCAGGTGATTATGTAAAAAAAGGTGCTCTACTTGCTGAAATAGACCCAATTGATTACATTACCAACTTAAAAGCATTAAAAATGAGGATACAATCTCTAATAGAGCAGAAAAGTGCAATTTCCATTCAAATAGACAAAGTAAGAAATAAATTAAAAATCAAAAAACAGAGTGCAAGAAAAAAAGTGAAAATGTTACAGGAAAAATTAATGTCAATAAATTATCAAATAGCCATGGTTAACAATTCTTTAGCACAGGCAAAGAGAGATTACATTCGTTATAAAAATTTGTATAAAAAAAATGCTGTACCAAGAAGAGCTTATGAAAAAATAGAAACAGAATTTAAAAATTTGCAGGATAAAAAGAGGTCTCTTATTTTTGATAAAAAAGCTTTAATTCAGGAAATTGGCATTGCGAAAGATAATGTTAAAATAGTTAATGAAGAGTTTAAAAATATTAAGCAACTTCAGAAGGAAAAAGCATCTTTAATAAAAGAAATAGCCATGCTTAATGAGAAGAAAATTGATATTTTACATTCAATTAAATATTGCAAATTATACGCTCCATTTAGCGGCTCTATTGGGAAAAAATATGTTGAAATTGGAATGAATATTAAAAGTGGCAACCCTGTTTACTCAATGGTTGATAAAAAAGATCTTTATGTGGAAGTTTTGCTTTCTGAAACTAAGCTTAAAGGAGTCAAACCTAATTGCAAAGCTTACTTTACAGTTGATGCTTATAAAAACATAGAATTTCAAGGAGTTGTTACCAAAATCTATCCTGCATCAGCAGCAACCTATGCACTTGTACCACGTGACATATCAGCAGGTGAATTTACAAAAGTTGCACAGAGAATATTAATTAGAGTTGATATTACAAAGGGAGATAAATCTCTTCTCATTCCTGGAATGGGTGGTGAAATTAAGATAGAGAGAAAAAAATAGAATGGAAAAAAAACCTCCTATTTTTGAAACAATAGATGATGTTTCAAGAATTATCATTACATTTATTGTAATGACAGGTACATTTATGGCTATTCTTGATACAACAATTGTTGATGTTGTTATTCCAAAAATGATGTCTCCTTTAAAAACTGATATTTATGGTGTTCAATGGGTAATTACAGCGTATATGGCTGCTGCTGCAACAGGTTTACTTTTAATAGAATCATTAGTTCAAGTTGTTGGATTAAAAAATCTTTTTTTAATTGGAGTGGCGCTATTTACCTCTTCAAGTGTGGCATGTGGCTTTGCGCATAACCTTTCTCAAATGATTATTTTTAGATGCATTCAGGGACTTGGAGAAGCTTTTATTGTGGCAACTGCGCAAACAATAGTTTTTTCAATATATCCACCTGAAAAAAAAGGAATTGCCATGGGAATATATGGTATGGGCGTCAGCTTTGCTCCAGCTCTTGGACCAACACTTGGAGGTTATCTCACAGAATATTTCAACTGGAGATACGTATTTTTTGTAAATCTACCTGTAGGAATTATAGTTGTCTTAATAGGCTCTTTAATTTTACCTGTAATTGTTGAGAAAAAGGAGAAATGGTCATTCAATTTCTACAGTTATATTTTCTTTGCAGGCTTTACAATTCCTCTGCTAATTTTGCTTTCAAAAGGTCAGGAAAAAGGGTGGTTTCAATCATCGTTTATAATTACTCTTTTATTTATCTCTATTGGTTCATTGATTATTTACATATTTAGTGAAATTGTTTCAAAAGTGAAATTAATAGACCCATCTATTTTTAAAATAAGGCAATACACTGTTGCTATAATAGTTTATTTTTTCACCCTTGGGCTTTCAATATATCAAATTTTCTATCTTTTGCCTCTTTATTATGAAAACTTAAAAGGTTATACTACCTTGCAAACTGGACTTCATATGCTTGCTTTTGCGATTTTTATTGGGTTTACTTCAATTTTTGCCGGGATTCTATCTGATAAATATGGTGAAAAAAATATCCTTGTAATAAATGCTTTCCTTTACATTACAACTTCCATTTTTCTTATACCAAAGCTAAATTACTACACTCCTTCTATAAAAACTATCCTTCTCACCATACCACTTGGGTTTGCCCTTGGAAGCTTTTTTGCACCAATAACAACACTTGCAATGAGACATCTTGGAAATAAAACACAGCTTGGAGTTGGTGTGTTGCAATATATCAGGTTTATGGGGGGCTCATTTGGAACTGCAATTGCCACAAATACCTTACAATCAAAAATAGCACTTCATTATGAAGGTATTGGCTCTTTGCAAAACTATCTCTTTGTTAAAAATTATTTGAACAAAATAGATAACAAACTATCAATATTAATGAACCCTGACCTTGCTTCAATAAAAGCAAAAATTCTACTTGGAAAAGTGCAGACACTTATGAGCGGCTCTTACGCATTTCAGGACACTTTCAGACATTCTGGTTATTTTGGTATTTTGGGGCTCTCATTTCTAATCTTTCTCTTTATTTTTAAAGAAAAAAAATCTTAATTTTATATTTAATCAAAATATTATTGCAAAAAAATTTAATTTAGTATAAGAAAAGTTAGATTAATAAAACTTTTTCTCAAGGATATAGTATGAAAGAATTTGTTATTGCTCTTGCTGGTAATCCAAATGCAGGGAAAACCACTATTTTTAATCAGCTCACAGGCGCAAGACAGCATGTTGCAAATTATCCAGGTGTTACAGTTGAAAAAAAGGAAGGCTTTTTTGAGTATAGAGGAGTTAACTTCAAAGTTGTTGATTTACCTGGCACATATAGTTTAAGTGCATTTTCAATTGAAGAAATTATTGCAAGAAACTTCATAATAGAAGAAAAGCCTGACCTTGTTATTGATATAATTGATACTTCCAATCTTGAAAGGAATCTATACCTTGCTGTACAGATTATGGAGCTTAAAGCCAATATTATGCTTGTGTTTAACATGGTTGATGAAGCAGAGAAAAAAGGTATCAAAGTAGATAAAGAAAAGCTTTCTGAGCTACTGAATAATATTCAGATTATTGAAACTGTTGGGAACAAAGGTGAAGGTATAGACACTCTTAAAGAAGCAATTTACGATTTTTGCATTAATAATAAAAAGTATAATGCACCTGAAATTTTTTATGGTGAAAAAATAAATGCAGCTATAAATGAGCTTGCCAAAATTATATCTACAAATCAAGAGCTATGCAAACAATTTAACCCAACATGGCTTGCTCTTAAACTAATAGAAAATGATAAAGAGGTTAAAAAAGTTATTTTAAAATATTTTTCTGAAAATTCTGAACTTTTTAAACAGCTTGCAAAACATCAGAAAAAACTTTCTACAATTTATGATGAGCCAACTGAAATCATTCTTGCTGAAAAACGTTATGGCTTTATTTCAGGAGCATGCACAGAAGCTGTTGAATCAACTATTGAATTTAGACACGATATTTCAGATAAGATTGATACTGTTTTAACCAACAAATTTTTAGGTATCCCTATTTTTTTAATTTTGATGTATCTTACTTTTCAGCTTACATTCTCCATTGGGTCAATACCAATGGACTGGATAGACAGATTTTTTACAATGCTTGCAAATACCATAGATAGAGCCTGGATTACCCAAAGTCCATTAAAAGAGCTTGTTACTCAGGGTATTATAGGTGGTGTGGGAAGTGTACTTGTTTTTCTTCCTAATATAATCCTACTATTTCTTGCTATTGGTATCCTTGAATTTTCTGGATATATGGCACGTGCTGCTTTTATTATTGATAAAATCATGCACAAAATAGGATTACATGGCAAAAGTTTTATTCCTATGCTTATAGGTTTTGGCTGCAATGTACCAGGAATTATGGCAACAAGGACTTTAAACACAAGAAAAGAGAGATTAATCACCATACTTATTTTGCCATTAATGAGTTGTGGAGCAAGATTGCCAATTTACCTGCTTATAATTCCAGCTTTTTTCCCAGAAGAGTTTCAGGCAACTATGATGTGGTTAATGTATCTAATTGGTGTTGTTATTGCAATATTTTCTGCTATGGCTCTTAATAAATTTGCTTTTACAAAGGAAAGTTCCACATTTATAATGGAGCTCCCACCATATAGAATGCCCACCTTTAAGGCAATTGGTCTATATATTTGGGAAAAATCTTTTATGTATGTAAAGAAAGCAGGCACTGTTATTTTATCTTTATCAATACTATTGTGGTGTCTTTCAAATTTTCCAAAAACAGTACATTTTTCAAAAGATTATGATAAATTAATAAAAATAGAAAAACTACAAATGGAAAAAGAGCTAAGTTATTATGCAAAACAGTTAAAAATTAGCAAAGCAGTGCTTACTGAAATTTTAAGTAGCAATTTTTCATTAAAAAATTTAAATATAAATGAAGATTTAAAAGAAATTCTTCTTTTATTGAAAAAAGATAAAATTTCTGAAGCAAAAATCAGAAATAAAAATTTTACAGAAATCTTAATCAATGCATCTATTGTAAAAAATAAGCATATGAATAGAATTTACAAATTAAAAAATGAAAAACTTGCAGAAGCAATAAAAAACAGTTACATAGGCAGATTAGGTCAGATAGTAGCACCTATATTTAAACCTCTTGGATTTGACTGGAAGATTACCACAGCTATAATCTCTGCAATTCCAGCAAAAGAAGTTTTTGTATCTCAGCTCTCTATTATTAACGCTACTGCTGTAGGTAGCAACAATGAATCATTGAGAGAGAGAATCAAAAGACAATATACACCACTTGTTGGATTTTGCATAATGCTATGGATGTTAATTGCAACACCATGTATAGCTACTGTTGCAATAGTGATTCAGGAAACTAATAGTTTAAAATGGGCAATGGTGCAATTTTTTGGTTTATCATTTATTGCTTATATTCTCACTTTTATTGTGTATCATGTTGGGAAGTTTTTTGTTTAACTGATTTAAAATAGTAACAGCAACCTATTGCACCATTAAATTGGGGATGCTCAGGAAGCAAGAGAGTTTCAGCTGATAAAATCTTTTTTAAAAAAGAGACCATAGCTCTATTTGCTGCAACACCACCTGCTACAACAAGTGGGTTAATAAAAATATTCTTTGCCATGTTTGCTATCCTTTTTGCAAGTGTGTAATTGATGCTTGAGCAAATAATATCAACAGGTATACCTCTGGCAACTTTGCCTATAATCTCTGTTTCTCCAAAAATAGCACAAGTTGAATTTAATTCTTCTATTTTTTCCATTTTATTACTGAAATAATCAATATCAACATCAAGCAGGGTTGCCATATTTTCAAGGAACCTCCCGGTGCTTGCAGCACATTTGTCGTTCATTACAAAATCTTCAATATAGCCATTAATAACTTTTACAACTTTTACATCCTGTCCACCAATATCTATTAATGTAAATTTTCTAATTTTCTGCTGATATAAAATGCCCCAAACATGAGCTTTTAATTCATTAATAGGAACAGCACCCTGAATATTAACATTGTTCCTGCCATATCCTGTGGAACAAATATTTTCAGAAGGGATATCCAGCAGAGAAAAATCTATAAATAGCCTGTTCTCCTTAATTTTAGCAAAATTTTTATAAAATTTTGCAGTATCAAATTTTTCAAAATTTACAAATTTATCTCCATTATAAACAGCTATTTTTACAAATCTGCTGCCTAAATCTATACCTGTAATCATAATGTTTAGTTACTCTTCATCAAGATTCAACATATGTCCCATTTTCTCTTTTTTAGTTTTTAAATAGTTGTAATTAATACAATTAGGGCATATTTCAATTGGCACTCTCTCAACTATTTCAAGCCCATATCCTTCAAGTCCTTTTAATTTTTTTGGATTATTTGTTAAAAGCCTGATTTTTTTTATTCCAAGCTCAACAAGTATCTGTGCTCCAAGCCCATAATCCCTGAGATCAGCTTTAAATCCTAATTCAAGATTAGCTTCAACAGTGTCTTTACCTCTATCCTGAAGGCAATAAGCTTTTAACTTATTGGCAAGTCCTATACCTCTACCTTCCTGACGCATATACACAATAACACCCTTCCCTTCATCACCTATCATCTTCATAGCAGTGTGCAATTGATCACCACAATCACACCTCAGGGAGCCAAGTACATCTCCTGTAAAGCATTCTGAATGAACCCTTACAAGCACAGGCTCATCACCTGCAACCTCACCTTTTACAAGTGCAATATGTTGAAAATCATCAACCTCATTTTCATAAAGGATAATATTAAACTCTCCACCATAAATAGTGGGAAGTTTAGCCTCTGAAACTCTGTGAACAAGTATCTCTTTTTTTAATCTATACTCAATAATATCTGCAACTGTAACAATTGGAATATTATGCTTTTTTGAAAATTCTTCAAGCTGCGGCATCCTTGCCATTGTCCCATCATCATTCATTATTTCACAGATAACAGCAGCAGGTTTCATTCCTGCTATCCTTGCAAGGTCAACAGACCCTTCAGTTTGCCCAGTTCTTACCAAAACACCACCTTTTTTAGCTCTTAATGGAAAAACATGTCCTGGTCTTGCAAGATCCTCTGGTTTTGTATCATCTGCAATTGCAGTTAAAATAGTAACAGCTCTATCATGCGCTGATATACCTGTGGTAACACCTTTTTTGGCTTCAATAGATATTGTAAAAGCTGTTTCAAATTTTGAAGTATTATCCTGAACCATTAATGGTAGATTTAACCTATCTGCTGTCTCCTCTGTTATTGCAAGGCAAATTAACCCTCGTCCATATTTTGCCATAAAATTAATTGCTTCTGGTGTAATTTTCTCTGCTGCTATTGCAAGGTCACCTTCATTTTCTCTATCTTCATCATCAGCCAATATAACAAAGCCACCTTCCTGAAAAGCTTTTATTGCTTTCTCCATTCTATCTTGACTCATCCACTCCTCCAATTTTTTTAATCAATATTAAATTTTCAATTTATTCTCTATTTAAAAAAACCATGTTTCATTAAAAACTCTTCTGTAATATTACTTTTATTTTCAATTTTATCATTGTACTTTAATAAGTTCTCCACATACTTACCTAAAATATCAACTTCAATATTCAAATAATCTCCTACTTTTTTAAATGGTAAAGTGGTGTTGCCTAATGTGTGAGGAATAATCATTACATTAAAACTTTTCTCTGAAATATCATTAATGGTTAAACTAATGCCATCAATTGCAACTGAGCCTTTCTGAATCATATACTTTCTTAACCCAAAAGGAATTTCAATAAAAATTTTGGTAAAATTCCCTTCCCTTTCTATTTTCTCAATTTTTGCAATAGCATCAACATGGCCAGACACAATGTGTCCACCAAGAGGTTTTGAAAGTGTAAGCGCTGTTTCAAGATTAACAAAATCATCTATTTTTAAATTTTTCAAATTGGTTACTTTGTAAGTTTCTGGTGATACATCAGCTTTAAAACCGCTACTGTTAAATGAGGTAACTGTTAAGCATACACCATTAACTGCTACACTGTCGCCATTTGCTATTTTACTGACTATCTTTTCTGCAATTATATATAGCTCAAGACTGTTACTTTTATTAATAATTTCCTTTATTTTTCCAACTTCTTCAATTATCCCTGTAAACATATAAAATCCTCAGCTTTTGTTGTAAGAACCTCTGCTCCACTGTCTGTAACATATACCATATCCTCTAATCTCACTCCAAATTCACCAGAAAGATATATACCTGGTTCAACTGTAACCACCATACCTGCTTCAATTATATCTTCACTAAGTGGTGATAATGTTGGCTTTTCATGCACTTCAAGTCCCACGCCATGCCCAAGAGAATGTAAAAAATATTTATCATAACCTTTTTCCCTTAAGTATTCTCTGGCAACTTTATCAATATTCTTTGCTTTCTCACCAGGTTTAATTGCTTCAATTGCAAAATTTTTAGCATCCTTCACTATATTATATACATTTTTCAAATTATTGCAATGTTTATTCGTAATAACTGTAACTGTTTTATCAGAGCAGTAACCTTTATAAACACATCCAAAATCAATAAGAATTGCACTTGTTTTATCAATCCTCCTATTTGAAGCAATACCATGAATAATAGCACTCCTCTCTCCTGATGCAACAATTGTGGGAAAAGATATACCCTCTGCACCATTGCAAATCATTTCAAATTCAAGAAGAGCAGAAAATTTTTTCTCTGAAATATTGGTAAAAAGTTTACTTTTAATCTTATCTAAACTTGTTTCAGCTATTTTAATAGCTTTCTTAATTTTGGAAACCTCTCTTTTAGCTTTCCTGATTCTAAAATTTTCAATAATATCTGTTAATGGAATAAATTCCACTTTCAACTTTTCTTCATATTTTTTTAAATCATAATAAGACATATCTTTTGATTCAAACCCTATTAAATCAATAGATTCTCTTTGCACAATTTCCTCAAGGCTTTCTTCTACCTTTTTATAAATTAAAATTTTAAAACTCTTTTTAACTTCAAATTTTACCTGCTCCTGATATCTTGAATCTGTTAGAAAATATTTCCTCTTTTTTGTAATTAAAATCTGACCATTTGACCCTGAAAAGTTGGAGAGGTATCTGACATTTTTTAGGTTGGTAATAAAAAACGCATCTATTTTATATTTTGAAATAATAGATTTTACATTCACTTTAATAATTCTTTAGCAGCGTATAATGCCAGAATATAGCTATTCACTCCAAAACCTGAAATAATACCAGCAGCTATATCTGAAAAATAAGATTTTTTTCTAAATTCTTCTCTTGCAAATATATTTGATAAATGAACTTCAATAAATGGAATATTTACTGATAGAATTGCATCTCTTATTGCAATACTTGTATGGGTATAAGCACCAAAATTTCCAATTATAATATCAATATTACCATAGGCAGAATGTATTTTATCTATTATTGCACCCTCACTATTGCTTTGAAAAATTTCTAATTTAAAACCAAGATTATTACCCTCTTTTTTCAAAATATCACATAACTTTGAATATGAAATACCACCATAAATTTCAGGTTCCCTTCTGCCTAAAAGGTTAATATTTGGTCCATTAATTATTAATACTCTACTCATTTTACATATATAATCCACCATTTACATTTAAAATATGGCCTGTTATGTAATCTGACATTGAAGATGCCAGAAATAGTGCTGCATCAGCTATTTCATCTGTTTTGCCAATTCTGCCAAGAGGTATACTCTCTCTAATCTGTTCCAAAATTTTACTCTCTGCATTGTCGGTCATTTCACTTTCTATAAAACCAGGTGCTATTGCATTAACATTTATGTTTCTTGAAGCAAACTCTCTTGCAAGGGCTTTTGTAAGACCAATAAGCCCTGCTTTTGATGATACATAATTTGCCTGCCCCTGATTCCCCATCTGTCCAACAACACTTGTAATATTAATTATTTTCCCATATTTCTTTTTAATCATTTTTCTTGCAATTGCTTTGCACATTAAAAATGCACCTTTTAAATTTATATCTAAAACTTTATCCCAATCCTCCTCTTTAATCCTAAAAATTAAGTTATCCTTAGTAATACCTGCATTATTAACAAGAATATCAATATTAGAGAATTTTTTAAATGCTTCATCTACCATTCTTTTAACATCAGATTCCTTAGAAATATCACCTTCAACAAGAAGGTAATCTATATTGAAATTTTTTATAATTTCCTCAATAGAATTTAAATTTTCAAGCTTTGTAGCGTTTAATATAAGGTTTGCACCATTTTGAGCAAATTTTTCAGCAATAGCTCTACCTATGCCACGTGATGCTCCTGTAATAAAAGCTGTTCTATTTCTAAGCATTTTTTACCTCTTCCTCAATTTTCTTAAGGTTTTTGGGATTTTCAAGGTTTGCAACTTTGATTTTACGATTAATTTTTCTCATTAGACCACAAAGAACTCTTCCAGGTCCAAATTCTATAACAGACTCAATACCCATATTAATCATTGTTTGCATTGAGTCTTCCCACTTAACAGCATTACTTACCTGCCTTATTAGCAATTCTCTAATTGTATCTTTTGTGTAATTGGGTACAGCATCAACATTTGAAATAACAGGAAAAATTGGATCTTTAACTTTAACATAATCAAATTCTTTAGCAAGCATCCTTGCTGCTGGCTCCATAAGCCTTGAATGAAATGGTGCACTTACAGCAAGCTGAACAGCCTTAATTGCTCCTTTAATTCTTGCAAGCTTTGATGCGAGCTCCACACCTTTAACATAACCTGAAACAACCACCTGTCCAGGACAATTATAATTTGCAGGTTGGACATATGATTCCTCTGCTGCTTCCCTGCAAGCTTCTTCAACCTTCTCCCTTGCAAGACCAAGAATAGCTGCCATGGTGCCTATACCAATAGGTACAGCTGATTGCATAAATTTACCTCTTGCTCTAACCACTTTAACAGCATCAAAGAAATCAACAGCACCAGCAACAACAAGTGCTGAATATTCTCCAAGAGAGTGGCCAGCAAGAGCAACAGGTTTAACATCAAATAATGATTCAAAAACTTTATAAGCAGCATAACTAACTGTTAAAATTGCAGGCTGGGCATTCTCTGTAAGGTTAAGTTTATCCTGTGGTCCTTCAAAGCATAATTTTTTAAGATCTATTTTCAATGATTCGTTTGCTTCTTCAAAAATATCTTTAACTATCTGATAATTATCGTAGAGCTCTTTACCCATTCCAACATATTGAGAGCCCTGTCCAGGAAATAAAAATCCTATTTTTGGCATTCTAAGCCCCCTTTAGTTAATATTTAACTATTTCCCAACTTATCTGGCAATATTTTTCTTATAATCTCTTCTGCTTCTTGAAAAATCTCTTCAATAATCTCTTTAACACTCTGCTCTTTTCTCACAAGCCCTGCTGATTGTCCCATCATAACAGAGCCCCAATTAGTGTCACCGTCAATAACTGCTGCTCTTAATTTACCTGTACCTAATTCTTCTAATTTTTCCTTTGGTGCCCCTGCTTTTTCAAGCTTATCAAATTCTCTTGTAAGTTTATTCTTCATGCATCTAACTGGATGGCCTGTACTTCTTCCTGAAACAACAGCATCTCTTGCATCAGCTTTAATAACAGCCTTTTTATAATTTTCGTGAACCACACACTCCTTTGCAACTACAAATCTTGTACCTATCTGAACTGAATCAGCACCAAGTGCAAGTGCAGCAACTACTCCTCTGCCATCAGCAATACCACCAGCAGCAATAACTGGTAAACTAACATTATCAACAATTAGTGGAGTTAAGACTATGGTTGTTAATTCTCCAACATGGCCACCTGCTTCTCCACCTTCTACAATAATTCCATCAACACCTAACCTTTCCAATCTTTTAGCTAAGGCAACTGTAGGTGCAATTGGAAAAATTTTAATTCCAGCTTCTTTAAATCTATCAACATACTTTCCTGGATTACCTGCACCTGTAGTAACAACATCTACCTTTTCTTTAATAACAATATCTACAAGGTCATCAATAAAAGGATTGAGCAGCATTAAGTTCACCCCAAAAGGCTTTCCTTTTTCAGTAAGTTCTCTTGCTTTTCTAATCTCCTTTATTAGAATATCTCCATCCATACTACCTGCACCAATAATTCCAAGACCTCCTGCATTACTAACAGCAGAAGCAAGCTCAGCTGTGGCAACCCATGCCATTCCCCCCTGAAAAACTGGATACTGTAATCCTAACATATCAGCTACTTTAGATTTAATCATAAACTCCTCCAATCTCTTTACTCACTGTTATAATTTTATAACAGCTCCACCCCAAGTCAATCCAGCACCAAATGCTGTAATTAAAATCTTATCACCTTGTTTTAAAACATTTTCTTTCATACACTCATCAAGTGCTATAGGAATAGAAGCAGCAGAAGTATTGCCATATTTATGAATATTAATGAATACCTTATCTTTTGAAAGTCCAAGTTTGTCAGCCACTGCATCAATAATTCTTTTATTAGCCTGATGAGGAATAAACATATCAATATCTTCGCATGATATATTGCTTTTGTTCAATAATTCAATAGCTAACCCTGATAATGAATTAACAGCTATTTTGAAAACCTCTTTACCTTTTAAATGAACTGTATGTAGATTATTGTTAACTGTATCAAATGATGGTGGTAATTTGGAACCACCTGCTGGCATATAAAGAAGGTCAGCAAATGCACCATCACTTGCTATTTTTATATCTAAAATTCCTGGTGAATCTGACGCCTGTAGAACAACAGCACCTGCACCGTCACCAAATAAAACACACGACGTCCTATCGTTCCAATTTAAAAATTTAGTAATAACTTCAGCTCCTATTACAAGAGCTGTTTTAATTCTACCTGTTTTAATAAAAGCATCTGCCTGCATTAATCCATATATAAAACCAGTACATCCTGCATTAAGATCATATGCAAAAGCTTTTTTTATTCCAAGTCTTTTCTGAATAATACAACCAGTTGATGGGAACATGTGATCTGGAAAAGCTGTGCCAACTATAATAGCTTCAATCTCATCTAAATCAATTTTAGCCATTTCAATAGCTTTTTTTGCTGCTTCTACTGCTAAATCAGACGTAGCTTTATCTTTATCTATTCTCCTTCTCTCCACAATACCTGTACGTTTACGTATCCATTCATCTGATGTATCAACTATTTTCTCTAAATCTCTGTTAGTTAATATATTTTCAGGGGCAAAGCTGCCAATACCTATTATCTTGCTAAAAATAACCTCTGTTTCCACTTGAACCCTCTTTTTCAGATTTAATTAACAGTTGAAGTAAATGGAATTTTATCTTTAATATTATCCCAAAATTTCCTTTTATCAATATCTGCATAAAATTCTAACTCTTTTTGCAATTGTGAATTATATCCACTTTTAACAAATTTAACAGCATTGATAATACCATTGTAAATAGCATTTTTATCAGAACTTCCATGGCATATAAAAATAGTGCCATTTAAACCAAGTAAAGGTGCACTACCATACTCTCTATAATCAACCTGTTTTTTTATCCTTTTTAAGCTACTTTTTAAAAACATTGCTCCAATCTTTGCCCACAGAGATGAGTTAATCTCTTTTTTAGCAATATCCATTAATATTGAACCAACACTCTCTGCAAGTTTAAGGCAAATATTACCAATAAACCCATCACATACAAAAACATCAACCTCACCTTGCAAAATATCTCTACCCTCTTTTAAACCAACATAGTTCAATGAGGAAAGCTTAAAATATTCATGCGACTTTTTTACCTGCAAATTTCCTTTGCCATCTTCCTCACCAATGGACAGAAGAGCAACTTTAGGTTTTTCTACGCCAACAAGATTTTTTGAAAGTAGCGAGCCCATCAAGCCAAATTGAAAAAGATGAAGTGGTTTGCAATCAACATTACCACCAACATCAAGAAGAACCACTCTACCTTTTCTTGTTGGCAATATTACAGCTATTGCAGGTCGTTGAATATTCTTAACTCGTTTAAGAATCATTATACCATAGGCAAGTGCAGCACCTGTATTACCTGGAGTAATAAATGCACTTGCCTTTTTTTCTTTTACCAGATTAATACCTTTTGCCATGGATGAATCTTTCTTATTTCTAACAACTGTTGATGGTGATTCATCCATTGTAACAACTTCTTCTGCATTCTGAATAAAAATGGGCAAATTTTTAATATTATGCTCTTTTAAAATTGGTGAAACTACTTCTTTTTTGCCAACTAAAATAATTTCTATTTTTTCTGAAGCTGCTCTAACAGCTCCCTCTACTATTGGCTTGGGACCTAAATCCCCGCCCATAGCATCAACTGCTATTCTCATTATTTCTCTTCTTCAACTTCAATTATTTTCCTGCCATTATAAAAACCACAAGCTTCACAAACATGATGCGGTAGTTTCACTTCTCCACAGTTAGAACATGTGGATTTAGCAGGCATTTTCAAAGCATCATGAGCTCTTCTCTTACCCTTTTTTGATTTAGATGTTTTCTTTTTTGGAACTGCCATAATAAACTCCTTTCATATTTTTAATTAAAAATTGTTTTTAATTTAGCAAAAGGATTCATTGAATCATCTGTTGTGCAATCACAATTTGCAAAATTTAAATTTGTACCACATTGGGCGCATAACCCCTTGCAATTAGTTTTGCATAATTTTTTAAAGGGGATATTTAAATAAATCTCCCCAAAGATTAAATCTTTCAAATTAAGTATGCTTCCACTAATATACTCAATAACATCTTCATTTAAAATGTATAGAAAATTAAAATCTGTGTTTATTGCTGAAAAATATTCCTCAAGACATCTATCACATTGCAAAATTAATGATGTACAAATATTACCATTAAATAAAAACTTATAGCCTTTTCTTGTAATGGTTAAATCAAATTTCAAAGGCTCATTGAATTTTAACTCTTCATTTTCTGAAATTTTAATATTGGCAATTATCTTTTTTTCTCTATCTATATCAAGAAGCTCTAATTCCTCAAACTCAAATAAATATATGGTATCCATAAAAAATCCTTACAATTGGAAATTATGCTTTAAAGGCATGCCTCGTTATTATAAAAGGAAAATTTTGTCAACAGGGAAAGCAAAAAAAATACCTTTTTTAAAAAATTTTAACTATCTAAAATTTTTAATTTTTTAAAAATAATAAAAGAGTAATTGAGTCAATTATGTCTCATAAAACAGCCCACCAGGCTGTTTATGTTGCTCAACTAAAACCTGCTCCTGCTGGTGAAGAGCAACTTGCTCCTTTTGAGGAAAATAGGGATAGCAATTTTTTTGTTTCATTTGACCCACACTTTGGGCATTGAATTTTATCTTTATCTGATGAAAAAACTAATTTTTCAAATCTGTTACCACATTTTTTGCATTCATATTCAAACAAAGGCATTTTACCACCTCCCTGAGTAAACTATTTATCTATAATTGGTTTAAGTCTTTCCCAGGTTTCCTCTGGCACAACATCTTTATTAGTTAGCAGTGCATAATCAAGAGAATGCTGGCATTCACACTCTTCAAAGGTAAGGTTGTCTAATAATTCTATAACTATTTTTTTCGCTGTTTCAACATTCTGTTTAATAATTTTTACAACATCAAAAGCATTAACATCATCAGCCTCACGCCAACAATCATAATCTGTTGCAAGTGCAAGTGTTGCATAGCAGATACCAGCCTCTCTTGCTAACTTTGCTTCTGGTAGATTGGTCATTCCAATAATATCAACTCCCCAGCTTCTGTATAGATGTGATTCTGCTCTTGTAGAAAACTGAGGACCATTAATACAAATATATGTTGCATCTCTATGTGTTCTTTCTCTAATCTTTTTTGATACATTATAGAGGATTTCTGAAAGCTTTTTACAAACAGGATCAGCAAAGGAAACATGAGCAACAATATTGTCAGTAAAAAAAGTGGACTTTCTTCCACTTGTTCTATCAATAAACTGGCTAACTATAACCATATCACCTGGTCTGATTTCTTCTCTCATGCTGCCTACTGCACTAACAGATAAAATTTTTCTAACACCTGCAACTTTAAGAGCATAAATATTGGCTCTGTAATTAACATCTGATGGTGGAATTCTATGATTTTTTCCATGCCTTGGAAGAAAAATTACTGGTTTACCATGTAGTTCCCCTTTGATTAATACATCTGAGGGTCTGCCAAATGGCGTATCCACCTGAATCTCTTCTATATTTTTTAACTCTTCAAGCTCATATAACCCACTTCCACCTATTACACCAAGGATTCCCATAAAACACTCCTTTTATAAAGTTTCTAATTTTAATTCTGCAATTTTATAAAAAGGGTAATCTTTTGCATTATCAACTATCTCCTGATAATAACTTTTTGCTTTCATAAAATTACCTTCTTTTTCATAGGTTAAAGCAAGGTAATATTTAGCATCAGCACTAACAATAATGTCATTTGTTAAATTGCTGAAAATCTCTTCAGCTTTTTTTAAGTTGTTCATTTCAAAGTAGCAAATTCCTTTATCAAGCTTTGCACTGCTTTTAAATTCATCTCTATCAGAATCTGAAATTACTTCATTAAAAACATCTATAGCGTCTTTATATTTTTTGTTGTTGTATAAAATTTCTCCTTTTAACAGTAAAACCTGGTAATATATTGATGTGCCTTTAAATTTATTTATTGATGACTCAACATCTTTCAATTTTTTACCACTATCCTTATCCATGTTTAATTTATTCAACAGCATAGAATATTGCATTGCTGCCTGATTCTCTTTATTATTTTTATAATAATTGTAAACAGTTATTCCTACAGGAATTAAAAGCACTATTATCAGACCTGCAAGAGCAACTTTCCAATAGTTGCCATACTTTTCTGTTAACTCTAAAATAAAAGCCTGAAATTCATCTGGTGCTCTTAATTCTTTTTTGCTCATACCTTTTCTTTTAGCCATTAAACCGCCTCCTGATAAAAATTATTTTTAAAAAATTGTTCTATCTCTAAAATTTTAAAAAATATATTAAATGGTTGTAATTCATTTTTAAAATAAAAATTTTCATAAATTACTTTTTCTTTTTTTTCAACTAAAATATCTTCTTTTTTTAATTCTGGGAAAAAATTTTTAAAAAAATTTAAAAAATAATCAACATCTATATTTTCAAAGCTTTTAATTTGAAACCTTCTTAACTTGTTATTATTTAAAAGCTTCATTATTTTATAACCATTGTTGTTAAAAACTATATTTTCTGGAAAATACTCTGTTGTATAGTCACTATTAATAGATATTTCAGCAAGGTTGACTTCTAACTTTACTATTTTTTTGGGCTTTATAAGCTCTTTTAAATCAGTAACAATTATATCAAATTTATACTCTGTGCCATTTATAATAACTCTTTTCCTTTTCAAAGTTAATTCATTAACTTTCTCTATTAACTGAAAATCCATGTTTTTAATTTTTTCATTTAACATATTAGCAAATTCTTTTTTATTAAAAATAATATTTGGTGTAAAAAAATATTTTTCTATAAGATTGAAATTTACTGAGCCGTATAAATTATAAAAATATTGAATTGCTGTAAATATATCTTTTAGTTCTAAAGTTAAATTTTCTGAAAAATCTTTATCAAACTGATAATCATTGTCAATTATTTTATTGTAACACTCTTTGAAAAAATCAAAATTATTAATTACTGGAAATAATTTTTCACCATTATAAAAAACAAATCGTAAATCTTTTACTCCTTTATATAAAAAATCATATTCTTTGGCAAAAAAAATAGGAACATATATCTCATTAAAAAAATTAACCGATTCTGCTTTACAAATATCAGATATTTTTAAGTATTTGTATTCTATCTTTAATTTATCTAAAATTAAAGCAGTTAAATCGGTTAATATTCCTCTGCCAACTAATAATATATCTTTTTTTCTACTTTTATTGTAAAATATAAGTTTCTTCAAAACCAACAACAACACCCTTTGTCAGAATCTTTTTCTCTTCAAGTGATTTTACAAAATCTTCTGGAGCAACTTTAATAACATCAAATGTATCATAATGCATTGGGATTGCAATTTTTGCATTTAAAAGTTCACATGCTTTTACTGCATCTTCAATCCCCATTGTAAAATTATCTCCTATTGGCAGGAGCGCAACATCAATTTTATTCATAGAGCCTAAAAGCTCCATTTCAGAAAAAAGACCTGTATCACCAGCAAAGTAAATAGTTTTACCTTCTAATGTAATAAGGTAACCGCATGGATTGCCTGTATAAGTAACTGTTCCATTTTCATCAACAAAAGCAGAGCCATGATGAGCAGGAGTAAGTTTAATCCTTCCAAAATCAAAATTATACCCACCACCAATGTGCATTGGATGGCATTTTTCAGGATTAACACCTTTACTTTGTAAAAATACAATTAATTCAAAAGGAGCTATAACAAGACTATTATTTGCTTTTGCTATTTCCACTGTATCTCCCACATGATCACCATGTCCATGTGATACAAGAATTACATCTGGGTCTAAATCTGATGGTTTAATCTTAGCCAGAGGATTCCCTGTAATAAAAGGGTCGAGCAAAATTTTTACATTATCTCCACTAATTGTAAAACATGCATGAGAATGATAGGTTATTGATACCATTTAAAACCTCCCCTGAAATAAATTTAAAAGTAATTTATAATCTATGTAAAAAAAAAATTTTTTGCAAGAAAAATTTTAAATTTTCCTTGACATATTGTCGTTATCTTTTGTAGGATATAACGGATGATAAAGGTAAATATAGAAAAGCAGATTGAAAATCAAAATTTTAATTACTCAATTGAGACAGATAGTCGTAAAATAGCTCTCTTTGGACCAAGTGGCAGTGGCAAAACAACATTTCTCAAATTATTAGCAGGACTCAATTCACCTGACAATGGCCATATAAATATTAATGGCAATATTTTTTTTGATAATAAAAAAAGCATACCTATACATAAGAGAAAGGTTGGCTATCTACCTCAAGATTATACTTTATTTCCACATATGAATGTTGAAAAAAATATTTTATATGGTGTTAAAGCCCAAAAAATATCTTTAAACCAGGAAAGGTTTAATTTTCTAATAAATAAACTTAAAATTAGCAATACTCTTCATCGTTATCCACATGAAATCTCTGGTGGAGAAAGGCAAAGGGCGGCAATAGCAAGGGCTTTTTTAATAAATCCAACTATTTTACTACTTGATGAGCCTTTTTCTGCACTGGATAAAAGCATTCTTGACCTTGTACAAGAATTGCTTGAACATGCCAATTTACCAGCTATTCTTGTAACACATGATCTTAATGAAGCCATTAACTTTGCTGAGGTAATTGCTATTTCATACAATGGTAAAATTATAGAATATGGCAAAGTTGATAAAATTTTAAACAATCCTCAATGGATGCAAACAGCACGAATTCTACAAATAAAAAATATCTGGGATTATGAAACAGCCAAAAAGTTTTTACCTTTTAAAAGTGTTGATTCTTCATTTGATTATGTAGCTATTAAAGAGGAAGATATTTTTATATCTTCAAAAGGTAAAATTAAATGCAAAATATTAGATATAAAAAAAAGCAGATTTTCCTTTATTATCAAAGGTTTAATCATGGATAATAAAAATATTTTCATTAATATTCCTCATTCAGTAATAAAACATTATAAAATTTATAACGGTGCTTTAATTAACATTGATTTTGAAATGGATAGCTTAATGTTTCTTAAAGATTATGAAAAAATATTCAGTTAAGCTTGTAACATATCTATTTTTCTCTTTTATTCTCCTGATTATCATCTTTTCCTTTTCCAATTTTTCTAAAAAAGAGTTTATTATACTTTTAAAAGATAAAAATTTTGTAAGAGCAATTATTTTTGGACTGAAAACTTCTCTTTTGGCAACTTTACTATCTGCTATATTTGCAATTCCAGCAGGTTTTTACCTTGCAAGAAATAAAAGATTATTTGATAAAATTATAGATTCATTATTTGAAATACCAATAATCATTCCCCCTCTAATAGTAGGGGTATTGCTGTTAAATTTTTTTAATTCACAAATTATTAAATCTTTTTACAATTTTATTTTCACTGTGGAAGGAGCTACAATTGCTCAATTTTTAACTTCTTTTCCTTACACATTAAAAGCATCAAAAAACTCTTTTGAATTAATCCCAACAATTTATGAAGAGATTGCAATGACCCTTGGAGCATCACCACTTAAATCTTTCATTGACACAACTTTTAAACTATCAATTAATGGCATTATCTCTGGACTTATTTTAAGCTGGGTTAGAAGTTTTGGTGAATTTGGAGCTACACTTCTTGTTGCAGGTGGTATTGCTGGAAAAACAGAAAATCTTTCCATATACATTTACAAAAATATGATAGAAGGTGAATTTAACAAAGGAATAACAGCAAGTCTTGTTACTATATTCCTTGCTGTTATTATAATTTCGCTATTAAAAATTTTTATAATTGAAAAGCAGTAGTTAATGTATTTTCTTTATTTTAATCTGAGAAAAACTCACACCAAATTGATTTTTTCCAGCTTTCTGGTAAATTAAAATTTGAGCCTAAAGTAAATCCACTGTCAAATTTTGTATCAGAACCAATAGAAAAAGTACTTGCCCATTGCTTGGTTTTTGGATCACTTGTAATTAGCACAGTAGAAGCACTTAAAGCCTCTCCAACTGACGCTTTTGTAAAAATTGTATAATTTCCACTAAAACCTACTTTTAATCCTACCTGTCCACCTATTAATCCTCCAAGAACACCAGCTCCTGCACTCAAAGTTATATTTCCCTGTGCATCTATACCAACACATAACTGTACTCCTTCAGGAGGAATACATATTCCTGCTCCAAAATCAAAAGGACCATTTCCATTACAACATTCCAATTTTGGTGTGCAAATATGCGTAAAACATGCAAGTGTTACCTCACATGAATCAAGACAATTCATTATATCATGATAAATTCCTCCATTACAGTTACAACAAACAATTGTTTCTGGAGGTGCTTTACCAGGAAAACCTTTATAAGATAATAAAGGATAGTTAGAAGCAACTCTATCATAAAAATAATCGCTAATTGATGAAAAATTTGAAAATTCATTCTCATGAGTCTCAACAAAATATCCGCCATCCCATGCATTATGATAATTATAAGGTGCTAATTCAACAGATTTTATTTTTTCATTAAGGGCTTCTTTTAAATTATTTTTCATTTTAAAATAAACAGATGCATTCTGATGAGTTACAGAAAAATCAGGATCTTTATTATAAGCACAATCCAACATTTTAGCAGCAAGTTCTTCTTTTTTCAATTCCAAAAGACATACAATAGCTGAATTCATAATTGTTGTTTTTGTATTGTCATATTTAAAAGCATTTAATGCTGCCCAACAAAATGGGTATACATTATCTGCAAAATAAGAAGTAACCATTATATTATTGTAAGCTTCTAACTTTGAATCCTCCGTTGAACTGGAAGAGGTATAATTTTCAACATAACTTTTAAGCTTATTATATATATCAGTGGTTTCATTTTTCTCAATATAATTAATTATAGTGTCAATATCACTATATAAATCAGTTGTGCAATTGTGAATTTCATTACTATACTTTCCAGGCCAATTTTTATTTAATTCTGTTTTCCATGCATAAAAAGAAGAAATATCTCCATGTGGTGTAACAAAAAGATAAAAAGTATATTTCCCATCAGGAAATAAGCTATAGGTTAATGGTTTGTCAGGATATGTATACCATAAAGATGTGTTATTATAATTAGGTGCAGCTTTGAATGGTTGAAGCCCCTCATCTAATGAATGGATTTTTCTATCAGACCACACAGTAAAAATGGCTTTATCACCTTTGAGGCTTTCATAAACAATAACCAAATAGATATCAACAGGAGATTTAAATTTTGGCCATTTAAGCTCCAGCCAAAACTCATCCAGTCCATAATTTATACCACCAAAAGATATTGGGTAAAATTTGTCAGGAATATTTGAGTCATCTACTGAATATGGATAACTTTTTGCATTAAATTCAAATATTTCTCTGGTTTGAGGTACTGGAATTGGTTCATGAATTTTAAAATTATACTCTATTTCTTTCAAATCTTCTCCAACTGCTGGTTTAAAATTTCCTGGTTTAACCTCTTGCTCTTTTTCAACCCATCTATCAGTAGAAGTATAACCAGCTTCTATAACTTTCCATAAATCTGTATCAACTCTCTCTTTAACCTGAGCATATAAATCATCTGCCCATAAATAATCACCTAATTGAGGAAGCTTAAAAATACGACATGCTAAAATATCTTCTGTATCTGTATCTGTATTATTACTTGTATAATTATTAAATTTAACAATATATTTTGAAAAATATTTATTATCATATTTACTTTCTACTTTAGCTGTATAATAATAAGGTTTTGTAAAATAAACTTTTGCTTCAACTAAAACCTCTTCTCCTGCTTTTGGTACATATGGCAACCTAAAAGATGCTCCAGCAGAATCAAACCATCCTTCATAAAAGCTATCATTGTAATCATCCTCATTGAATTCAAAATTATCACATAAAAAACAGGTATCGTAACGAGAATATTTAACTTTTACCATTGTGCTGTTATCAATAATTTCTGTAATTTTTCCTTCAAACCATTTTCCATATTCATTTGCAACACATACTTTATCTCCAATAGATAGAGAAGAATTTTCTGCATAAACATGTTGAAAACAAAAGAGAAGAAATAAAATAAAAAAATAGGAAAATTTTTTCATAATTCTCCCCCTGACATCAAAAAATAATTGGAATATATATAAAAGAAAAAAATAAAAGTCAAAATTTTTTTAAGAATAGAAACTAATAAGAAAAGTTTTAATAGAATTTTTTATAACTGATTTTTTAAATTATATTCCTCAATACCTATATTAAAAAAATTAACTGCTCTTTCTGGAATTACTTTTAAAATTTCATCTTTTTTAAATGGAAATTCTTCAAAATTTACAATATAACCAAGAAATATTATATTTGTCATTGCAGGGTTGTTGTTCTTAATTGCAACTTGTGTGGCATTGAAAAAATCTGAAGAATTAACAAACACCTTACCATCTAACTTTAAATAATTTTTACCATTTTCAAGCTCTTTTTCATTTAAGCATATTAATATATCACCATCTTTAGGAATAATCATTGGGCTACTATACTTCTCGCCAATTTTCATAAAAGAGAAAACAGAGCCACCTCTTTGAGCCATGCCAATTGTTTCACTTGATAGAATCTTTTCGCCTCTGTTAAGTGCAGCTTTTCCAAGAATTTTGGATAAAAACAGCACTCCTTGACCTCCAACTCCATTGATGATTATTTGCATTTTTTCCTCACTTATTTTAATGTATTATTTTATCAAACTTTTTATTTTCAAAATATAATTTTTCAAAATCAATATATGGAATTATCAAAGGTTTTATCTTTGACTTTAATGTTAAATTATGTATATTTTCAACTATAAATGGAAAAAGGATTGCTGGTGCTTTTACTTTGCTAAAAATTTCAAGAGCATTTTCTGAAGGCTCTTCATAAGAGTCATTTTTTGCAAATACACCTGATAATTCTATTGAAAGCTCAAGCAAAGTTAACTCTTCCTCAAAACCTTTAATATCCATACTGATAACAACCTCAAGTAGCTTTATTTTCCTATTGTATTGGGACTTTAAATCTATTTTAGACTCTATTTTCATATTTTCTGTTTTTAAAATATTTTCTCGTAAAATATGGTAGTTTAGCTTTGTAACAAAAACCTCTAATAGGTTAAACATTTACACTCCTTTTCTGGAGAATATTAAAAATCCTGTATGAGCAACCATTCTATCTTCAGGTCTAACTCTATCAGGAATTGTTTTAAACTCTCTCAATAAAATCTCTTTCACAGATATATCAAAATGCTTTACCCGCTTTAATTCTTTTAATACCTCAACTATCTGATTAAAAGTTGGTACAAGAATTCCCAATTTTCTCCCTGGTTTAAGAGATATACTAACTTTTTCAATTATTTTCCACGGTTCTTTTGTGTCAATAAAAGCAGTATCAAAATCTTTCTCATCTATTTCATCATTTTCAAGATCCTTCTCCTTTATTACAACATAATCTTTTAAATTGTTAAATTGAAGATTTTTCTTTGCAAGATTAATAAATCGTTCTTTTCTTTCATAACAAAAGATTTTGCCATTAGGAGACACAACATTTGCCATAACAAGGGTAAGGGCACCACTTCCACAACCACACTCAAAAATTTTGTCCCCTGATTTTATTCCAAGATTAACAGTTATAAAGCCACTATCTTTCGGATAAATTATCTGTGTTTCTCTCTTTAATCCAAACATAATATAATCATTAATATCAACCTCGACTATTCTGTATGGATGTCCCTTATGAGTAGTAATAACAGAACCCCAATCTGCTTGCTCTATATCTTCAATAGAAATATTACCTTTATGAGTTGATATAAATTCATTATCTCCAACATTTTCAAAATATATTCTTCCTTTTCCTTGGCAATCAATTAAAATAAACCTGCTTTTCATTTTATCCTTTCTGCATAAATAGTTCCTAACAACGAGCTTGATGGAATCATTACTTTTTCTGGTATCATGTTCCTGTTAATTTTAGCAAACACCTTTGTAATTTTATCAGAAATAAAATCAACATTAAAATCAGCTTTAATATGATAAAAATTTTCATTTTTCTTTAATAAATGTATTAATAAAATACGTTTCCTCTTTTTTTTATTTTTTTCAGGAAATAATCTGATTTTAAGTGTTTCATTTTTCTTTGGAATTTTATATCTACCTGTAATAAAATTAACAGCTGCTGTTAGATAATCTTCAAAGTTTTTACTTTTTAATGGTATATAATATGTGGAATTTTTAACTATTCTTTTTACACCACTACTATCATCCATATTATTTAAAAATTCTTGATCAGGAGAATCACTCTGCTGCTCATATTTTACAACATGCCTCTTTTTTATAATTCTCATATTTTTATAATCAAATAGGTATGTGGACTCTTTTAAGTTTTTATCAATTATAACTTTTTTAATAAAATTTTCTGGAACAAACTTATTTAACCTTTTGTTAAAATGCATTTTAGAAATCATAACATCTTTTCTATATTTCAGAAAAAAGCCAACCACTCCCTTGGTTTCTCCAACAAGCTTTGCAATATACTCATTTTTACCAACTTTTTTAACACTAAAATCTCCCACTGCTGCTTCACTTGTAAGCCAGAATCCAAACTTATACTTAAGATGCAATCCATCAATATTATTTGGTGTGTAAAAATTACCTGAAAAACAATTTACTGTTAAAAAGAAAAAAATAAAAATTACATACCTGTATTGCATATTAACTCCCACCTCTCTTTATTAAATGAAACTATTTTTTTATTACTTGTGCAAAATTTTAATATTTTAAGAAAATTAAAGCAACTATTTTTTTTATTTTTTTCATAAGATAATAACCCCCATAAAAAACTTATCTTTTTCATCCCATCTTTTTTTGCAATATAAAAAATATTAAAAAAAGGTGAATATAGCTCATAAACCTCAGGTATTTTAAAAGGAAATAGTTCAAAAATTTTTAAAATATAATTGTCATTTTTTCTGTAATATTCAAAAAATGGCCATATATTTTTATAAGTTACATGATGTTCATAATCTTTTTCAAATCTGTTTATTAAAAGAAAACTTCTATTTTCTTCAATTAACTCTCTTCTATTTTTTGTAAAAATTTTCTCATTCCTAAATAAAACCCACAAAAATGATAATCTATCATACTGTGTTTTGTGAACAATATGTATAAAAGGGAAAACAGCTATATCATAAAATCCCTTACCATCTTTTTCATAAGTAAAAAATGGCCAAGGAAAAGCATAATATCTGTAGTCTTCACCTCTTTTATTTATTCTAAAAAAAGGGAAAAGAAAAGTTTTATAATCGTAATATTTAGAAAAAGTATGTATATAAAATGGGAAATAAATATTGGAGTACTCCCAACCATTATCACTTAATTCAATTTTTCTTTTCTGAAAAATAAAAAATGGCCATAGAAAAAATTTTCTTGAAAAATAGTTTTTCTTTTCTTTATACCCAAAAAATGGCCAAACACGTAATGCTGAATAATCTTCCCCTTTACCATATCCAAAAAAAGGCCATAAAAAATTATAGTCAATATCTTCTCCCTTTCTTTTACTAAAATATAGAGGCCATAAATAAAAATTAATTTCATTGTAATGAAATTTGTTAATTAATTTACCATATATGGGGAAAACTCCCCCATACTTTTTATTATTGTATTTACCCCAAAAAACAGGGAAAAAGTGCGAAAAATACTCATCTGACCTGTTTTCTTCATATTTTTTATTAAAAAAAGGGAAAATCCTTTCTGTAACTACTTTATTATTCTTGCTAAATTCAACAATAGGATATAAAAGATTAAACTGGTAATTGCCATTATTTCTCTTCTGATACAGAAAAAATGGTCTGAAAATAAATTTACTTACAATTCCTCCATTAAATTGAAAAAAAGGCACTAAAAAATTCTCAGTTTTATCCTCTTTAAAATAGATAGGCCATAATCCCTGTTGAAAATGTAGATTTTCTGAAAAAAGAGAAGTTGCCAAAAGTAAAAATAGAGCTATTAAAAAATTTTTCATAATTAAAAATTAAAAACTAAACAGTGTACCCATTACAACACCGAAGGTTGAAATAGGTGTTTGCTCACTAAATCCAGAAGCTGCTTGTTGAATTCTAAGTAAAGTTTTATCTATCTCTTTGTACATTTCGTCATCTGCAACTATTTTCCCAAGAGTCCCTTTGCCAGATTTAATATCAGATGTTATCTGCTGAAGATTGGAAAGAGTGATTTTTAGTTGATTATAAACTTGCTCATCATTTATTAACTTTCCAAATGTGCCTTTACCTGACTTCAGTTTAGCTGTGATATTTTCTATATTTGATAGGGTTGCTTTTAGTTCAGCATATATATTATCATCATTTACAAGCTTTCCAATTGTACCTTTGCCATGTGCTATTTTTGCAAATACTGAGTTAATATTATTATAAAGCTCATCATCATTAATCAATTTTCCAAGTGTGCCTTTACCGTTATTAATTTTATTAGAAACCTCTGAAAGACTTGTAACTGTTTTGTCAATTTTAAGAAAAACATCATTAAAACCTTCTGTTGATTTTGCAAGATTTGCTGAAAAATTATCAAAATTGTCAACTATGTTATTAAACTTATTTTTATTCTTTTCAAGTATAAAAGCAAGGTCTTTGCTCACTATTTCAAAATTATCCAAAATATTGGTAATCTTCTCTTTTCCCTGTTTTCCACCAAGGCTCTGGTTTAGATTCTGAAAAAATTTCCTAAATTCATCTGCTGCAATAGAAATTTTATTTGCAACTTCAGAAATACTTTGCTCTGATAAACCTCTCTTAATATAATCACCACTGTGCAACAATTCTGCAGAATTGCCTGGAAAAACTTCCACATATTTTTCTCCCATAAAACCGTAAGTTTTTACAAAAGCAGTTGCATCTTTTTTCAACGTAACATTTTTGGTTATAACTATTGTAAGTTTAGCTTTACCATCTTTGGTAAGCTGAATTTTATCAACAAATCCAGCTTCAACACCTGCAATTTCAACCTTTGCTTTATTAACAAGACCTGATACATCATTAAAAATCACAAAATATTTATTGCCATTACCTTTTACTTTTCTAACTCCACTTAATTTCATGGTCATAAAAAATAGTAAAGTAAAAGCAGCGATTACAAAAATTCCAACTATTGCCTCTGTTTTAATTACTTTTTTATCCATTTCTCCCCCTGAGGTAATTTAGGATTAATCAATTTTCTACCTGAAATAATATATATAATTTGTATTACCTGACACTCTCTATTTTTTTGTTAATAGTCGTTAACAATTGTAATTCACTGTTATTTATTGCCATTTAAAGTTAAAAAGATAGATCCCGGTTCCTAACAACTAAATCCTGAAATTATTTATTGTCATTTACAATCAATTATCACTACCCCCAACAACTATATCCTAAATCTTAACTCAAAGATAAAGGTCTCTTTTTAAAAATTCTCTAATAACTTTATTTTCAGACCTTTTAAAATCTTCAGGTGTGCCATATTCTACAATTCTACCACCATCAAGCATTGCCACATAATCAGCAAGTTTAAAAGTAGCAGGAATATCATGGCTAATAACAAGACAGGTCAAGTTCAATTTTCTTTGAGTTTCATAAATTAAATTGTCCACTTGATCACAAATTATTGGATCAAGACCCGTTGTAGGCTCATCAAAAAGCAAAATTTTAGGATTAAGAACTATTGCTCTTGCAAGACCTACTCTTTTTTTCATTCCCCCTGAAAGTTCTGATGGCATTCTACTTTCTATCCCTTCAAGACCAACAAGGGCAAGTTTATCTTTTACAATTTTTTCAATCTCTTTTCTACTCAATTTAGTATGCTCAACTAAGGGAAACGCCACATTTTCATAAACTGTCATTGAATCAAAAAGTGCCACATTTTGAAACAAAACTCCAAATTCTTTCCGTACTTCTGTAAGTTCTTTTCTACTCATATTTACAATATTTTTATTGTTTATAAAAATTTCTCCACTATCTGGCTTAACAAGCCCCATAATATGCCGTAACAGAACTGATTTTCCTTGCCCACTTTTTCCAAGTATAAAAGTAATCTTGCTTTCAACAACATCTAAGTCAACACCATTTAAAACTTTATGCTCACCAAAGCTTTTATACAAGCTTCTAACTTTTATCATATTTTAAACCATTTACAAACAAATTGGAGTAAAGCTTAAAACCACTTTTTTTAGCAACATGCATACATTTTATTTTTAATGCAAAGAAAATGTTCTCTGTTTCACCCCAAAGCGTTTCAAAATTACCCTGTCCTTTGGAAACAATTATATCAGCACTGCTGAATTCTTTAATAAATTCATCTGAAGATTTTTCAAGGCAAATTCCCGGCCCTGCATATCCTGAACTTATAACCTTAGCAAAGTTATGAAATCCCATACTCATTGCATCAGTGTAGGATATATCATTTATAATGTTCCTACTTCTTGTAGCTACAATTATTTTAATCAATGGAAAACTTTGTTGAATTTTTTTTATAAAAGCAAGGTCAAAAACTGCTTCACCTGAATTATCAAGAATGTAAAGCAGTTTTTTCCCTTTTTTTAAATTGTTCAAAAATATCTGAAAATCATTGATCTCAAATTGAAATTCTTCAATAATTTTTAAAATTTCCACAATATCATAATCAGCTCTACTATTTGAAACTCCAAAATCAATAATATTACCTGCCACTGCAAATTTTAAATAATCTTCAAGTGTAAGATTTTTATGTTTTTTTTCAAGCTCATTTAACACTTTAGCTGCAATTTGATTGGTCTTTTCCTTAACCTCTCTAAATGGGTCACTGTTGCCTAACAACCTATAAAGGTAATCGTACAATAATCTTGCTATTTCAGGAGGATGACAGTTAAAATTTTCAATTTCAGATAGAAACTTTACTGATTTTAAAAAAAATTCTCTCTTTTTTAACTCTTCTATTTCAAGAAAATTTAAAACTTTATCAATTTGAGAGACAAAACATTTCAAACAATCATATCCAACAAAAATTTTTTCCATACATCCCCTTTCTAATCTAAAATAGCTCCTGTGTTTGCAGATTTTACTCTTAAAGAATATCTATACATATATCCTTTTTTTATTTTAGGCTCCAATGGTTTCCATGCTTTTCTTCTTTTTTCTATCTCTTCATCTGAAACTTTTAGTTCAAGCTTGTTAGCTTCTATATCAATTGAAATAGTATCACCCTCCTCTACAAGAGCAATTAAACCACCTTCAGCAGCTTCAGGAGAAATATGTCCAATTGCAGCTCCACGGGTACCACCTGAAAACCTACCATCTGTTAAAAGAGCAACATCCTTATCAAGACCAACACCAGCAATTGCAGAGGTTGGTGCAAGCATCTCTCTCATTCCGGGACCACCTTTTGGACCTTCATATCTGATTACAACAACATCACCTTTTTTAATTTTATGAGATAAAATTGCATCAAGGGCTTCCTCTTCAGAATTAAACACCCTTGCTGGGCCTTCATGTTTCAACATTGTAGAATCAACTGCACTTCTTTTTACAACAGAGCCATCCTTAGCAAGATTACCATATAACACAGCAAGTCCACCTGTTTTATGATAAGGGCTGTCAATAGGCCTGATAACTTCATTATTTAATACTTCAGCACTTTTTACATTTTCACCAATTGACTCTGTGGTAACAGTTAAAGCATTTTCATGGATAACCCCTATTTCTCTCAATCTATTAATCAATGCTGGAATTCCCCCTGCATAATGCAAATCTTCTATATGATGTGGTCCTGCTGGACTCATATTGCAAAGATGAGGTGTTTTATCTGAAATTTCATTAAAATATTTTAACTCAAGGTTGATACCGCATTCATGGGCAATTGCTGGTAAATGCAAGGCTGTATTTGTTGAGCCACCAAAAGCCATATCCACTGCAATTGCATTTTTAAAAGCTTCAAATGTCATTATATCAAGTGGTTTTATATCTTTTTCAACAAGCTCCATTATTTTCATTCCAGTATATTTAGCAAGCCTTATTCTTTCAGCTGATATGGCGAGAGTAGTACCATTGTAAGGAAGTGCCATCCCAAGAACTTCTGAAAGGCAATTCATGGAGTTTGCTGTAAACATACCACTGCATGAACCAGCACCAGGACATGCACAACCTTCAATTTCGCTCATCTCCTCAGCACTAATTTCACCTTTAGAAAATTTTCCAACTGCTTCAAAAACTGTGATAAGATCAACGCATTTATTTTTGTAATTTCCAGCAAGCATGGGACCACCACTAACCATTATAGATGGGATATTCAATCTTGCAATTGCCATTAACATTCCAGGAATAATTTTATCACAATTTGGAACTATAACAAGCCCATCAAACGGATAAGCATTAGCCATTACTTCCACACTATCAGCTATTAACTCTCTTGAACCAAGAGAGTATTTCATTCCTCTATGACCCATAGCAATTCCATCACAAATACCAATTGTGGAAAATTCAAGTGGAGTGCCACCTGCCATTCTCACACCTGCTTTTACTGCTTCAACTACTTTATCAAGATGTATATGACCAGGAATAACTTCATTTGCTGAATTTACAATACCTATAATTGGTCTGTTTAATTCTTCGTCTGTAAGCCCTGTTGCTTTAAAGAGAGATCTGTGAGGTGCTCTCTCTATACCTTTTTTCATTAAATCTGAACGCATTTTATCCCCCTTTCTTATTTTAAGAATGGTAAAAAATGTTTAAAATCTTTTCTATCTGATCTTTCAAGATAGCCAAAAAGCAGCATTTCTGTTGTAAGTAATTTAGCTCCTATTTCCCTTAATTTTTCAAGTCCAAACATGTAATCTTCTTTAAACCTTGAGCCAACAGCATCAGATATTATATAAACATTGTAATTTTTGCTTATCAAATCAAAAGTTGTCTGCAAAACACATATATGAGTCTCTATTCCTGCAATAATTATATTCTGTTTTTTACTATTTTCAATCTGCTCTTTTATTACATTATCTCTCATGCCACTAAAAATAAATTTATTATATGGTTTGTAAAATTCTCCAAGAGCCTTTTGTATGGTTTCAGTTGTGTTGCCTAATTTTTCATTATTCTGCTCCATAACCACTATTGGTAGTTTATAAAATTTACACGTTTCTATAAGCAAAGTTAATTTATTTTCTAAATGTTTAACCACCTTCTCTTTAAATGGTTTCAAAAAACCTGTTTGGAAATCAACTAAAAGCAAAAGTGAATTATCTTTTGGTGGAAATAAGTTCATTTTTTCCTCCTTTCTTCCCAATATTCTTTTAATCTTTCATAAATAGAGTAATCTATTTTCAAATTCCCTCTACCATAACCAAGCTCTATTCCTATTTTATTTTTACCATGAAAATCTGTACCACCTGAAATTAAGAGATTATTTTTAATAGCAAGCTGTTTTAAAAATTCTGTTTCATCTTTGGAATGCTCTGAATAGTATACTTCTATTCCATCTATTCCAATCTCTTTTAAGTATTCTATAATCTGTATTTTCTCTGCCCTTTTAAAAGGCAAAAGACCAGGGTGTGCAAGGATTGCAAGGCCATTGCCAAGGTTTTTAATAATATTAACAGCTTCTTCTGGTGAAAACCTGAATTTATCAAAATATGCTGGTGCTCCTTTTTTCAATAATTTATTAAAAACTTCTTGCTTATCTTTAAAATACCCTTTTTGCAACAAAAGTTGAGAAATATGTGGCCTGCCAATTTCACCATCAGCTATTTTCTCTAATTCTTCCATTGTAACTTTATAACCAAGCTCATTTAACTTGGATAATATTTTCACATTCCTGTTGGCTCTTGCTTTTTTTAAGTAATTTATCTTTTCCTGAAACTCTTTATTATGCCAGTTAATGAAAAGACCGACCATGTGAAAATTAAAATCTTTCATCTGAACACTGATCTCAACTCCTGGAACTTTTTCAACATAATTAGATTTAACTTTTTCAAATTCTTCAAGACCATTAATAGTATCATGGTCTGTAATTGCAACAACCTTAATCTGTTTTTCTTCTGCAATTTTAACTATTTCAGCAGGAGAAAAAGTGCCATCTGAATATGTAGAGTGGATGTGTAAATCAATAAAATTCATTTTTTAATCCTTTACAAATATTCTATTTTTAATTATATCAAATAAAAATAGTAGTGGAGGTTATATTATGACATTTATCAGAAAAAAACAAGTTTTTAAATTTGCAATAATTTTTTTAATCCTTTTTTCCTTTACTTTTTTTCTTTCAGGTTGCACTGAAAAACAGAGAAAGGAGATAAAACATTTAAAATCTGACTTAATTGGATTAAAAAGAATTGTTATTCTTTACGATAATAATGGTAAGGTAATAAAAACTTGGAAAGGCAGGTTTAAAATAGAAATTCAAGGGTGTTTTCTCTCTTTTATTGATGATAATGGAAAAGAGGTAAAAATTAGCGGGACAATTGTTGTCCAGGAACTATAAGAGATTGGCGGGAGAATAGAATTTTAGAATTTAGGATATAGTTGTTGGAGGCTATTTGATGCAGAGCAATAAATTTTAGATAAAAAGCCCGGCTTGCCGGGCTTTTTAATTATCCAAGGATAGCTTTTAAATCTTCATCTGGAGTTGATACAGGTTTTAATCCAAATTTATCTACCAATACATTTAATACATTTTTTGAAATAAAAGCTGGTAAGGTGGGACCAATTCTCATATCTTTAATTCCAAGATGTAGCAATGTGAGTAGTATTGCAACAGCTTTCTGCTCATACCATGAAAGAATTAGAGATAGAGGCAAATCATTTACTCCACAATTAAATGCATTTGCAAGAGCAACAGCAATTTGAATTGCTGAATAAGCATCATTGCACTGTCCAATGTCAAGTAATCTTGGAATACCACCAATATCACCAAGGTCTTTATCAAAGAATTTGAATTTACCGCATCCAAGTGTAAGTACAATACAGTCTTCAGGGATTTTTTCAACAAGCTCTGTGTAATAGTTCCTTGAAGGTCTTGCACCATCGCAGCCACCAACAAGAAAGAAGTGTCTGATTTGTTTATTTTTAACTGCTTCAATTACCTTGTCAGCTACTCCAAGAACTGCATTTCTTGCAAACCCTGTCATTACATATCCTGCATCAACATCATCTTCAAAGCCTGGTAGCTCAAGTGCCCTATTAATTGCTGGGGTAAAATCTTTGTCTGCAATATGAGTAACTCCAGGCCAACCTACGAGACCTGTGGTAAAAATGTTGGCTTTATATTCTTCTTTTGGCTCCTGAATGCAGTTGGTTGTCATAATAATTGCACCTGGAAATTTAGCAAATTCTTTTTTCTGGTTTTGCCATGCTGTGCCGTAATGACCATAAAAATGCTCATATTTTTTCAGTTCAGGGTAGCCGTGGCAAGGTAGCATTTCTCCATGGGTGTATACATAAATGCCTTTCCCCTCTGTTTGTTTTAAAATTGTTTCCATATCTTTTAAGTCATGACCTGATACAAGTATAGCTTTGCCTTTTTTGTGGCCAAGTGGAACTTTTGTTGGCACAGGGTGACCATATGTACCAGTATTTGCAGCATCAAGAATTTCCATTGTAATAAGATTGATCTCACCACATTTGAGCACAAGACCAAGGTATTCATCTACGCTTAAATTTTTATCAAGAGTTTTTGCAAGTGCTTCATGCATAAAAGCATAAATTCTATCATCTTCTTTACCTAAAATTTGAGCATGATCAGCATAAGCAGCAACACCTTTTAGTCCATATATAAGAGTCTCTCTTAATGATAAAATATCTTCACCAAGCTCAGGGTCAGATTTGATTCCATGCTTTTCACCATCAGCAACAAGTGCTTCTTTTGTTGATGCAGGCTTGTATGAAACAGCTTCTATAGACTCATCAATACTGCCACCTTTTGATTTAACTTTCTCTTTTAATGCTTCCCTGATTTCATAAGCTCTGTTAATAAGTTCTACAAATCTCTCTGCATCAAAATCTACATTTGTTAATGTGGAAAACATTGCTTCACAGGTAAATACATTTACATCTTTTTCATTAACACCAACTTTCCTGCCTTCATTAGCCACAACTGATAATCCTTTTAACATAAATACAAGTAGATCTTGAAGGGCAGCTACATCTGGTTTTTTCCCACATACACCTACTTTTTCACATCCTTGATTTTTTGCAGTTTGTTCACATTGAAAACAAAACATTTTATCCTCCTTTTGGTTTTATTTGTTCTTCTTGAGTGGAACTTACAACAATTTTTTTATAAAAGAATTGACTTAAATCAAAATATTGAATAAAATTTAAAAATGAAAAAAATTTTAATTTTTTTCTTTATTATAATTGATTCTTTGCTTTTTGGTGAAAGTATAAAATTTGTTGATCTAAAACTTAATGAGCATTTTATAGCACCAGCATTTAAATCTTCCTGCACCAAATGTCATAGTGATATTTCAGCTCTTGATAATAATCATAATTTTAAATGTATATTTTGTCATAATGGTAATAATAAAAGTAAAAATAAAAAAATAGCACATAAAAACATTATTAATAATCCATCTAATATTAAATATGTCAAGTTAAAATGCATTAATTGTCATATAGAGGATATAAAGAATGTTGAAAATTCTTTAATGAGCACAGCAAATGGAATTATAAATATTACAAGATACCTATGGTTTGAGCAGGAAAGTTTCTATAAAAAATTTTCCACAATTAAAACAGAGAAAACAGCACAAATTCCAGATAAAACTTTGGTTGATGATTTTTTAAGGAAAGTTTGTTTAAGATGTCATATTAACACAAATGGAAGTAGTAGATTTGGTGAGCATAGAAGTTCAGGATGCTCAGCATGTCATATTCTTTACAATAATAAAGGTAAACATCTGCATAGATTTACCAAAAAAATACCAACTGCCCAATGTTTGCACTGTCACAATTTTAACAGAGTTGGCATGGATTATGTTGGTTATTTTGAGCATGATTATTCACGAACATATAGGTCACCAATTATTAATAACAAACCACCTGCAAAAATTTATGGTATTTATATGCATAGATTAAGTGAGGATATCCATTTTAGAAAGGGTATGGATTGCATAGATTGTCATACTAAAAATGAGATTATGGGGAATGGGATTGAGCAAAATTTTAAATATGAAGCAGTAAAGATAAAATGTTTAACCTGCCACAGTAAAGGAAAAGTTATTGTTACCAAGATTAGTGGGAAAAAATTATTTGCCAAAAAATTTAATAATAATATTTTACCTCATAAGCTTCATAAAAATTTAGAATGTTATAGTTGTCACTCTGTTTGGGGATTTCAAGATTTTGCAATGAATGTAATTCGTGAGGATTATAAAGGATACTTTAAGTGGAAATTTTTAAAAGATACCAATATCCCGGACACTCAATATATTTTATACAAAAGCCTTGGGGATTATGGAGATATTGAAAAATTTAAACGAGGCAAAATTTATATACCTTCAAAACAGCTTCCACCTGAAGAAACTGATTATATTGATAATAAAAAAAAATTAGGTGTATGGTACATTGGATGGGCATACAGAAGATGGTCAGATCCAATACTTGGGATTAATCAGAGGGGAAGAATTTCTCCAGTAAGACCAGATTATCAATTCTATGTTTCCTGGACAGATAAAGATTATAATGTGATTATTAACAACAAAAAAATGCTTTTCAATTTTTCTCCATATGTGCCTCATACAACCACAAAATATGGTAGGGGATGTTTTTCATGCCACAATAATCTTAAAGCAATAGGACTAGGTTATGGAATGATAGGGGAAAATGGTAAGGTTATAAATACTTTTCAGCTTAATAAAGATGGTTATCAAATAAACTTTCCATTTGAAAAAATTACAACTTTAGATGGTAAAATTTTGCAGAAATTTTTATATCCTAATTCAGCGCCATTAACAGAAAAAATTATAAAGTTATTGCTGAATTTTAGCAATTAGTTGTAGTAACTTTTGTAAATTATGATATTTTTCATACTAATCCCACTCCCTATCCAAAGAAATACTAACTACCCTTTACCCACTGTATTAACCAGCAATACAAAACCAACATTGAAGCAAGAGATTTTTCCGGGTTTAAGCCCTTAAATAGTTTACAGTTATCAGTTTAAAGTTCAAAGTTTTTTAAATATTATAAATATTATTTCAAATTAAAAGGCTTATAAGAATACTTGTAAAAAATTACTGTTGGATTTTGTATTTGGTTTTGTATAATACAATTTCAGGGTTCACGTTTGAAAATGCTTTAATAACAGCAACTTAAGAATATTGCAAATTCATTTCAAGTAGAAAATCGTATAATAACTAAATTAGTGTGCTGTCCAACCACCATCAATGCTTAATGCTTGTGAGGTAATATGCTTTGCTTTATCAGATGCAAGATAAAGTGCTAATTCTGCAACTTCCTCTATGGTAACAAGTGATTTAATTGGCTGATCTTTAAGAAGAACTTTTGCAGGAACTTCATCTTCACTAATACCGTACTGTTTTGCAAGGTCAGTTATCTGCTTTTGAACAAGTGGTGTGAGAACATAACCGGGGCATATTGAATTAGCTGTGATATTAAATTCAGCAAGCTCTTTTGCAATAACCTTAGTAAAACCTATAATGCCATGTTTTGCTGAAACGTATGCTGCCTTCCATGGTGATGCTTCTTTTCCATGAGCAGAGGATGTGTTAATAATTCTACCCCAATTATTTTTCTTCATATATGGGACAGAATATTTTGTGCATAGAAATGTGCCGGTAAGCATTACTCCAATTAATTGATTCCACTTTTCAAGGGGAAAATCTTCTACTTTTGCTATGTATTGAAGTCCAGCATTATTAACAAGAATATCAATTGAACCAAATTTTTCTATTGTTTTATTCACCATATTTTTAACACTCTCTTCATTGCTAACATCTGTTTTTATAAAATAGCTGTTTTTTATCTCTTTTTCAGCAGTAATTCCATTTTCTTCATTGAAATCTGCAATAATCACATTAGCGCCATTTTCAGAGAAAATTTTGGCAATTCCCTTACCAATACCACTTCCTCCACCTGTAACTATTGCTGTTTTATTTGATAACATGATACACCTCCTATAATTTGTTATTTTATTATTACTATTTTTTGCATTTGAAAGCAATTAAAAAAAGATAAAATTCTTGACAGAGAATATCTAATGATATAAGACAGCTTGTTGAATTTTTAACTATCTAAAAAGGAGATAATATCATGGAAAAATGGCGATTATTAGCACCAGGTCCAACTCCAGTGCCACAAAATGTTTTAAATGAAATGGCACTGCCTATTATACATCACAGGGCTCCAGGATATAAAGCTATATTTAAAAAGGTTTCTGAAGATCTCAAGTATGTTTTTCAAACAGAAAATGACGTTATTGTTTTTGCTTCTTCTGGTACAGGAGCTATGGAAGCATCTGTTTCTAACTCTTTTTGTAAAGGAGATAAAGTTCTTGTTGTTAGAGGTGGAAAATTTGGAGAAAGATGGGGTGAGATAAGTGAAGCATATGGTTTAAATCCAGTATATATTGATGTGAAGTGGGGTAATGCTGTTAAAGTAGAAGATGTTAAAGATGCTCTTAATAAAAATCCTGATATTAGAGGAATACTCATTCAAGCAAGTGAAACTTCCACAGGTGTTAAGCATCCAGTTAAAGAGATTGCACAACTTGTTAAAGAGAATGATAATTGCATAATGATAGTGGATGGAATTACAGGTGTTGGTGTTTTCAATATTGAACCTGATAATTGGGGAATAGATATTCTTGTTAGTGGTGCACAAAAAGCATTTATGTTGCCACCAGGATTAGCATTTGCATCAGTTAGTGAAAAAGCCTGGAAGTTTATGGAGAGATCAGATTTGCCAAAGTATTATTTTGATTTCAAAAAAGAGAGAAAAAATTTAAAGAAAAATCAAAATGCTTACACTCCTGCTGTATCATTAATTATAGGTCTTTCAAAAGTGCTCGATATGATTAAAGAAGAGGGGCTTGAAAATGTTTTTAAAAGGCATTCAATTCTTGCCAAAGCCACAAGGGAAGCTGTTAAAGCACTTGGTTTGAAACTTTTTGCTCCTGATTCACCAAGTGAATCTGTTACTGCGGTTCTTGCACCAGAAGGAATTGATGCACAAGATATTGTTAAACTTTTTAGAGAAGATCATAAAATCACCATTGCAGGTGGTCAGGGAGAAGCTAAAGGTAAAATTTTCAGATTGTCTCATATAGGTTTTTTTGATAAATTTGATATTATTACAGCAATTTCAGGTTTGGAACTTGCACTTAAAAAATTGGGCTATAATTTTGAAATGGGCAAAGGTGTTGGTAAAGCGCTTGAAATTTTTTCAAATGAAATTTAAATTGAAAGGGGTTTTAAAATGTATAAAGTGCTTGTTAGTGATAAACTTCATGAAAAGGGTGTTGAAATATTAAAAAATGCAGAAAATATAGATGTTGACGTTAAAGTTGGCATGAGCAAAGATGAGTTAAAAGATGTTATTGGAGAATATGATGGCATTGTTATTAGAAGTGCAACAAAGCTTACAAAAGATGTTTTAGATGCAGCTAAAAATCTTAAAGCAATAGGAAGAGCTGGAATCGGCGTGGATAATGTTGATATTCCTGCTGCAACAGAGAAGGGAATAGTTGTTATGAATACACCACAGGGTAACACTATAACAACAGCTGAGCATACAATTGCAATGATGATGTCTCTATCCCGTAATATTCCTCAAGCAACAGCAAGTCTTAAAAGTGGCAAGTGGGAAAAGAGTAAATTTATGGGAACAGAGCTTTTTAATAAAACTCTCGGGATAATCGGTCTTGGAAATATAGGTACAATAGTTGCAAATAGAGCTCTTGGATTGAAAATGAAAGTAATAGGATATGACCCATTTATTTCAGAAGAAAACGCTGCTAAAAAGGGAGTAAAGCTTGTTAGCCTTGAAGATATTTACAGAGAAAGTGATTACATTACAATCCACACTCCACTGACCAAAGAAACTAAAAATCTTATTAATAAAGATACATTTAATAAGATGAAAGATGGTGTTAGAATAATCTGCTGTGCAAGAGGAGGGATTGTTAATGAAGATGATCTTGTGGAAGCTTTAAATAGCGGTAAAGTAGCAGGTGCTGCAATGGATGTTTTTGCTAAAGAGCCACCTGATTTTTCTCATCCTCTTTTCAGTCATGATAAATTTATCTGTACTCCACATCTTGGAGCTTCTACAAAAGAAGCTCAATACAATGTTGCTGTGGCAGTTGCAGAGCAGATGGTGGATTTTTTAAATTATGGTATAATTAAAAATGCTTTAAATGTTCCATCTGTTAGTCAGGAAGAGTTGAAATCTATTCAACCTTACATTAAGTTAGGTGAAAAAATAGGTAGTTTTGTTACTCAGATGTGTAAAGTTTCTTGTGGATTTACTGAAGTTTTTATAGAGTATTATGGTGAGGTTGCCAAACATGATGTTTCTCCTATTACACTTTCAATTATAAAAGGATTACTAACCCCTATGATGGGTGAAAATGTTAATTTTGTAAATGCACCACTTGTTGCAAAAGAGCGTGGTATTAGAATAAATGAAGCTAAAAATGATGAAGGAAAGAACTTTTCATCTTCCATTTTAGTAACAACTGTTACCAATGATGGTAAATATTCAGTTGAGGGTGCACTTTTTGGTAAAGAGGATATCAGGATAGTTTCAATAAACAATTTTAGAGTTGAAGCTGAGCCAGCAGGACATATTATTTTACTTTACAACTATGATAAGCCAGGTGTTATTGGAAATATTGGTTCTTTTCTTGGCAAAAATAATATTAACATTGGAAACATGCAATTTGGTAGAGAATCAATAGGTGGCATGGCTGTATCAATTGTGCAGGTTGATAATGAAATAACAGAGGAAATTTTAAAGGGTTTAAATGAGTTGCCCAATGTTGTTTCAGCTACACTTATTGAATTATGAAAATAAATTTTTTATAAAACCAGCACTCTAAATTGAGTGCTGGTTTTTTCTTTTTAAGGAGTTTAAAATGAGTAATATTTCCATTTTAGGAATGCAATGGGGTGATGAAGGAAAAGGGAAAATAGTTGATATACTTTCTGATAAAGCTCACATGGTTGTGAGATTTCAGGGTGGTAACAATGCAGGTCATACTCTTGTTATAAATAATAAAAAAACTATTTTACACTTAATTCCTTCTGGAATATTCAATGAAAACGCTTCATGTGTTATAGGAAATGGTGTTGTTATAGATCCTAAAGTTTTAATAAATGAAATAGAAACCCTAAATAAAAATGGGTTAAAAATAACATCAGAGAGATTGAAGATAAGCAACAATGCTCATGTTATTATGCCATATCATATCTCTCTTGATTTACTAAGGGAGATGAAAAAAATAGGCACAACAGGTAGAGGAATTGGCCCAGCGTATGAGGATAAGGTTTCAAGAAAAGGGATAAGGGTTGGTGACCTGTTGAATCAGAAGATACTTGAAGAAAAAATTGAGGAAGTTTTACCAGAAAAGAATCTTTTAATAGAATTTTATAAAGGTGAAAAGCTTAAGAAAGAAACCATTCTTTCTGAATATTTAAAATTTGGTGAGTATCTCTCCCAATTTGTTACTGATACACACCAGTTATTAATTAATGCTAAAAAAAGTGGGAAAAATATCTTATTTGAAGGTGCTCAGGGGATTTTACTTGATATTGACCATGGAACTTATCCCTATGTTACATCTTCCAACACAGTTTCTGGTAATATTTTTTCTGGTGCAGGTGTTGGTTATAAAACAATAGATAAAATAGTTGGAATAGCCAAAGCTTATACAACAAGGGTTGGTGAAGGACCATTTCCTTCAGAGCTTTTTGATTCCACAGGAGACAAAATAAGGGAGCAAGGCGGAGAATTTGGCTCCACTACAGGAAGGCCAAGAAGATGTGGCTGGCTTGATGCAGTTGCATTGAAATATGCTGTTAATCTTAATGATATAGACTCAATAGCGCTTACCAAACTTGATGTATTAAATGGTTTTGATGAGGTGAAAATTTGCACAGCTTATAATATTAATGGAAATGAAGTTGACTATTTTCAGAACAACTGTTATCTTTTAAAGGATGTTAAACCTATTTTTAAAACATTTAAAGGTTGGGGGATTATTAAAAAAGATATGGTAAAAACATTTGACGACCTTCCAAATAGTGCAAAGGATTATATTAAAGCTATTGAGGATATTGTTGAGACTAAAATTTCGATTATTTCCATTGGTGCTGATAGAGAAGATACTTTAATTTTAGAAAATATCTGGGAGGAGTAAATTGGAGCTTTGGGAAATAAAAAGAGAAGTTTCAGAAATGTCAAAAAAATTAAATGATTTAAGGAGTTATCTTTGAGATAGAGAATAAAGAGAAAAAATTATCTGAAATTTCATTAATATTATCCGATAATAAATTTTGGGATAATCATGAGAAAGCTAAAAATATTTTAAAAGAGGAGAAAAGATTAAAGGATATAATTAATCATTTTAAATTGCTCAATAATAAATTAGATGATTTAAAAGTTAGCATAGAGCTATTTGAGTCAGAAAAAGATGAAGAGTTTTTTAAAGAGATTCAGGTTAATCTCAAGGAATTAAAAAAAGAGATTAATCATCTTGAAATAAAAGAGGTTTTATCTGATGCAAATGACCAGTCTAACGCTATTGTGAGTATTAATGCTGGAGCAGGAGGCACAGAAGCACAGGATTGGGCGGAGATGCTCCTTAGAATGTATCTTAGATGGTGTGAAAGAAATAGATTTAAAACAGAAATAGTAGATATTCAAACAATGGAAGAAGCAGGTATTAAAAGTGCTACTTTTATAGTTAAAGGTGATTATGCGTATGGATTATTAAAAAGTGAAGTTGGCATCCATAGATTGGTTAGAATATCTCCTTTTGATGCTAATAAGAAAAGACACACTTCTTTTGCTTCAATTTCAGTAATTCCTGAAATTAGCAATGAGATAGTTGTTGAAATTAATGAAAAGGATTTAAAAATAGATACATACAGGGCAAGTGGTGCAGGTGGTCAGCATGTTAATAAAACAGATTCTGCTGTTAGAATCACTCATTTGCCCACTGGTATAGTAGTTCAATGTCAGAATGAAAGGTCGCAACACAGGAACAAAGAGGTTGCAATGAGTATTTTAAAAGCAAAAATTCACGAGCTTGAGAAAAAAGCAAAACAAGAAGAAATAGATGAAATTAGAGGAGAGCAGAAAGAAATTGGTTGGGGTAGCCAGATTAGATCTTATATTATGCACCCTTATCAGCTTGTTAAGGATCACAGAACTGGTTTTGAAACAGGCAATGTTAAAGCTATGATGGATGGTGAGCTACTTAATGATTTTATCAAAAGCTTTCTTTTTTCATCAGGAGGAAAATAGATTTGGAATTTAATCTTGAAAAATTTAATTTTAGAAAATCTATAGAAGATGCTTTAGTTGGATACTATATTTCAACAGTTTCTGGTAAATTTGTCTATGCGAATAAGCAGCTATTAAAAATTTTTGGATATGAAACTCTTGATGAACTAAAAAAGGTTTACATTCCAGAAGATATTTATTTATCCAAAGATGAAAGAGAGAGATTCCTTTCTTTATTAAGAGAGTATGGTAAAGTTGACACAATTAAGATTAAAATCAAAAGAAAAGATGGTGAAATAGCAGAAATTTTACTTTCAGGCAGATTATTTGATAATGGTCAAAAGTTAGAGGGCTGGATATTTGATGTAACAAAACATGAAAAATTAAAAAAAGAGCACCAATTATTTACAAGAGTTATAGAAGAAAATAGTGATGCTATTTTTATAACAGATAGTAAAGGTTTTATTATTTATAAAAATAAAAAATTTGGTGAAATTATTGGGAATGTTTCCTTAGGCACCAAGGCAAAAGATATCCTGCCAGTATCCTCCTATACTGAAAATACAGTTAAACAAATTGTTGGAATTATAAAGGAGCATAAACACTGGATAGGTGACCTTGATATTATTAATGATAAAAATGAACTAATCCCATGTGCAGTTAAAATATTTGGTTTGTTTGATGAAGAAGGTAATATTGAGAATTATATTAGTGTGTTTAGAGATGTAAGAGAGAAAAGAGAGCTTGAAACTCAGCTTAAACAGGCTCAAAAGATGGAATTAATAGGGCTTATGACAGGATCAATTATTCACGATATTAATAATATTCTTACAGGTATAGGGTATAATGTGGAGTTAAGTAAATTAATTAAAGATAGTGCTCCAGAGAAACTTGATAAATATCTTGATAGTATTGATAGTTTAATTGAGAAAGCAAATACCCTTCTGCAGAAAATGTTAAATTTTACAAGAAAGTCAAAGATTAGCAAAGAAGCCATTTCAGTTATGGCATGTTTTCAGGACGCTCTGTCAATAGTTTCTCCTGTTGTAAAAAAATATTCTAATATTAAATTAAATGTTAATATAAAATGTAAAAAGGAAAAAATTTTAGCAAATAAATCATCTATTGTACAGGTATTGTTAAATCTAATTTTAAATGCAATTGATGCTATAATAGAAATTAAAAAATCAGAGGGAAATATTCTAATTGAATGTGAGCAGGTTTTTATTAAGGAAAAATCTTTTATAAGAATTGTAGTTAGAGATAATGGTATAGGGATTCCAGAAGAATTAAAGGATAAAATTTTTGAGCCTTTTTTTACATTAAAAACAGGAGATAGTAATTCTGAAAAAAAGGGAACTGGACTTGGCCTTGCAATAGTTATGAAGGAAATAAAGGAATTAGGTGGTTGCATAGATGTAATTTCAGAGGTTAATAAATTTACTGAATTTATAATTTTAATTCCTGAGTATGATTTTAAAGAGAAGCTATCTTATGAATTGGGGAATTCTCTTAATGAAAGCAAGGAAGAAAATTATAGAATTGTAATTCTTGATGATGATGTTTATTTTAAAAATAGTTTATCTGAGATTTTAAATTTTTATGGTTTTGAAATAATTTCTTTTGATAAAGCAAAAGAGTTTTGTGATAGTATTAAAGAATTAAAACCTGATTTAATAATTCTTGATTTTGTTCTTGATGATAATAAAAATGCTAAGGATATACTCGATTTTATGTATAGAGAAAATTTTTCATATCCTGTGTTTATTATTACAGGCTATATTGATTCAACAGTACTTTCTTTAAGAAAATATTCTATTGTAAAAAATATTTTAGAAAAGCCAATTACAAGTAGTGAGTTAATAAATAAAATTAATTTTTTCTTTAAATCAAATAATAGTTGACATGGAACTTAATATATGATAAAGGTTGTTAACTAAAAATTCTAAGAAAGAATTTTTAAAGCCACGAAGGTTATATGAAGTCAGTATATTCTTCGTGGCTTTTTTTTTTGTAAAAAAATTAGGAGAGGTGATTATGAGAAAAGTTCTTACATTTTTAGCTATTTTTTTATTTTTAGTTTATTTTAAATCTATAAGTTATGCTCATAAAGTTAATATTTTCTATTATGCAGAAGATAACAAAATGTACCTTGAAACATATTTTAGTGATGGCACAAAATGTAGAAATTCAGAGATATTAGTTTATGATAACAATGCTAATAAGTTACTTTTAAAAGGTAAAACAGATAAAGAGGGTAGATTCAATTTCAAAATTCCAGATATTCCTAAAAATCATACATTAAAAGTAGTTTTAAATGCTGAAATGGGGCATAGAGCTGAAGTTTTGATTAAACCTTCTGAATGGATGGAGGATAACAGCGATTCTGATACGACAAATGAGAGTAATAATCAGAATAAAAGTGTATCATCTGCTCCAAAACAGCAGGTATCTAATAGTGTTAATGTTCAGTGTGATTATAAAAAATTTGAAAAAATACTTGATAAAAAACTAAAACCTGTATTAAGGGAACTTGCTCTTTTAAGGAATAATAAACCTACCTTTAATGAAATTTTTGGTGGCATTGGATATATATTTGGATTGTTTGGGATAATTTTATACTTTAAGAGTAAGAAATGATTGATTCAAAATTTATAAACTCAGATTCATTTATTGCTAATATTGACCCAAGAGTTAGGATAATATTCTGTTTCTCTTACTCTTTGATTGTTGCGCTGTTGCACAATATAAATGCAGTATATTTTTCATTAACTTTACCTATATTTTTAATGCTTACAAAAAGCATAAATTTCTCTAATCTTTTTAAACGATTGTCTGTGGTAAATGGTTTTATATTTATCCTCTGGATATTTCTCCCCCTCTCTTATCCAGGGGATACCCTTTACCATTTTAAATCTCTAAATTTTACAAAGCAAGGTCTTGAGTATGCGTATCTTATTACGCTTAAATCAAATGCGATTGTAATTACCACTATTTTTCTACTTGGGATTTCCTCTTTTATTGAAATAGCTCATGCTCTTGAGCATTTGAAAGTTCCTAAAAAATTGATATTTTTATTATTCTTCTGTTACAGATATATTCATGATATATCTCTACAATATAAAAAATTGCAAAATTCTATTAAAATTAGAGGATTCTCCCCCAAAACCAACTTATTCACCTACAAAACTTATGCTTATCTTGTTGGAATCCTTATTATTAAAAGTTATGATAGGGCACAGAGAGTTATTAAAGCAATGTTATGCAGGGGTTTTAATGGAACTTTTTTTACTTTAAAGCATTTTACGTTTAAGAAGAGTGATTTACTATATTCAATAATAGGTGGATGTTACATTATAACTCTTTTAGGAGCAACTATTTGTTTCCATTAATAGAATTGAGGAATATCTCATTTTCATATACTCCTGCGAAAACTATTTTGAAAGATTTAAATTTTCAATTATTTAAAGGTGAAAAAGTTGCACTTTTAGGTGAAAATGGTTCAGGAAAAACAACCCTTTTTCATATAATTATGGGGTTGCTTCCTGTTAACTCAGGAGAAATCTATTTATTTGGTAATTTGATGAAAACAGAAGAGGATTTTAAAAAGTATAGAATTAAAATAGGATTTCTCTTTCAAGATTCAGATGACCAGCTTTTTTCTCCAACTGTAATCGATGATGTTGCTTTTGGACCATTAAACATTGGTTTTAAAGGAGAAGAAGCCAGAAATATTGCAGAAGAAACATTGAAAAAATTAAAAATTTACCATTTAAAGGATAGAATTACATACAAATTATCAGGTGGTGAAAAAAGGATGGTTGCTCTGGCAACAATTCTTGCAATGAATCCTGAGATTTTACTTCTTGATGAACCTACAAATGGAGTTGATAAGAAACACCTCAATCTTTTAATAGATTTTTTAAAAGACACAAACTTATCTTTTATAATAATTTCTCATGATGAAAATTTTATTAATCAGGTAACAAAAAAGAAAGTATTGCTGCAACATGGTAAAATTATTAGCTAATTCAATTTTTAATCTATTATTTTCTCTCTTTTCATAATTTATAAAATCAAAACTAAATAAAATATTTTGACTTTTTTCCTTTTATAAATTAATTAAATTGGTAACTGATAGCAAATTAAGAGAGTTGCGCAATTATACAAGATAAATACACAATAAATAATTGCACCGGGTTTTTCCTTTGTTTTGCTAAGACAGTAGAATGACTTTTTTAAAGGTATTCTGAAAGAGTTTATAAATGATAATTAAATTTGTTTCAATGAAGTTTGTACTAAAAATTTTAAGGAGTAAATATGAAAGATGAAATTTCTCCAATAGAAATATTAAAATATTTACCCAAAAATAACTGTGGAGAGTGTGGTTTAAATACATGTATGGCTTTTGCCACCTCTGTAACAAGAAGGATAATAAATTATAAAAAATGTCCATACATTAAGCTTCCTGAGGAACTTGAAGAAAGTATAAAAGAGTATTTTCAAAAAGAGAAAAGAGATAGAGTCCCCGGCATACATGCTCTTACCAATCTTGAAAAAAATATTTCAAAGTTAGATTTTTTTAAAGTTAGCAAGAAATTAGATATAGAGTATGAGAAAAAGGAAAATATGGAGTTACTAAAAATTTTTTATATTGATACATACATCTTTTTGATTAAAAAAGATGGAGAGTTAAAATTACAGAAGGAGAATAAAGAAGATATTGATATTTATGATAAAATTTTAATATACAACTATGTGTATTTCTCCGGTGACAAAGGAATCTCAGGAGAGTGGATAGCTATGGAAAATATGCCCAATTCTATTTCCAAAGTATCAGCATTGAGAAAAGGGGCAGAAGAACCTTTAAAAGAATACTTTAAAGGTAATTTAAACTTATTGCAAGAAAGAGCCGATAAATTGGGTGGAAAGGTATTGGGAAAGGAAAATTGTGTTGCTGATTTATGTGTTGTTTTTTACGTTTTCCCTAAACTACCAATTAGAATTAATTTTTATGATGAAGTTAGAGAAGAAAATCTGGATGCTTCTGTGAAGTTTCTCTATGATAAAAATGTTTTAAATTACCTCGATTTAGAATCATTAGTTTTTTGTTCAGAAAAACTTGCTGAAAAATTAATGGAGGGATAATGAATGGATGATATTTTTTTTGATATGTTTATATCTTACAATGATTTGAGAACAGAAGCATATCTCAATATTAGGCCAAACTCAAGAATAGATAAAAAAAATCTGAAAAAATCTCTTCAAGAAGCGTATAAGAAAGTAAAATTATCTTTAAAGTTATCTGAGCTCTCGTATGGAATTATTTCTGATAAAGAGATTATGACCAATTTGAAGAGATATGTTTTAATGTCTGATGAAGAAAGGAAAAAAGATATTTATACCTTTTTACTTGCTAAAGGAAGAGAGCCTATTGATGGAGAAGATAGCAAGTTAATAATTCATATTGATTTAAATAAAAAGAAAAGTGGAAAGATAGATCCTAAAACAGGTCAAGTAGATCATAAAGATTTAGGTTTTAGTGAGAGAGTTATCCCTAAAAGCACAAAAATAGCAACTATTATAAAGCCAACAGAGGGTATTCATGGTATAAAAGTCAATGGTGAAGTAATTAAAGCTGAGCCAGGAAAGCTTATTCATAAAATTAAATTTGATAAAAACAGTATTGAGGAGAAAGAAGAAGAAAAGGAGATAAACTATTATTCTACTAAAGAAGGGTTTCTATATCAGGATAGCAGAAAAGGATTTTTTGTTGATTCCAATATTCTTGTAAAGTCAGTTGATTATTCTATTGGTAATATTGATGCTGATGATGTGGATTCCACATCAGTAATTGTCCGTGGAAAATCTGATGTTACAGAGGACACTATTAAGTCAGGATTTAAAGTAGAGGCAAAAAATATTAATGTTACTGGTAATGTGGGAATAGAAGCAGAGATTGTTGGTGAGAATATTACAATTAATGGCATAACTGATAAAAACTCTAAGTTAATTGGTAAAAATATTAAAATTAAAAAAGCTTTTAATAATTATGTGGAGGGTGAAAATATAGATGTTAATGAAGTAAATGGTGCAAAAATTGTTGGAGATAATATTATTGTAAAAAATTCAATTTCTGGTAATATTAATGGTTCAGAAATTGTAATTTTGAAAGAATCGAGAGGCTCTTCAATTGTTTTTGAGAAATTTTTATTTATACTATCAGCAATTGGAAGCGCAAAACAGTTTATTTCAATAGATCCACTTTTTTCAGATAAAAGAAAAGAAATTTATAGGCAATTAAAAATTAAAAGAAATGAAACAAAAAAGATATATGAAGAGATATATTTAAAATATCAATTAGAACAGGAGAAACATAAAAAAAATGAAAAGTTAGTTGAAAAATTAATAGAAAATTATTTTAATCTTAGAGATGATAATAAGAAAAAAGCTATTAAACAGATATTCTCCTCAGGAAAATGGAATGATTTTTTTGCAAAATATAATATTGAGCTACCTATTCATGATGAAGATAAAATTCATAAATATTGTGCATCTTTAAAAA
>CAZIZE010000039.1:0-26467 GCA_964543655.1 uncultured bacterium | reverse complement strand
AGTTAATTGATAGAATAGATGATAGTGAGCTTAAATTTCAGGCAGAAAAATTTGTTTCTAAATTTTATGAAATATATTTTACAGATACTGACCTTAACAAAAAAAGAATAGCTGAACTTAAAGAGATTTTAAAATGGCTCCGCTAATTGACGGCTCTTTCAAAATTTTTCAAAATGTCCTTCCAACTCGTCAGCACAAGGAAGAAAGCAGGAAAAATAAAAATCTCTCTTTTTCCTATTCTGGAATGAGAAGAAAACCCATGCCCCCTACCCCCAAAAATAGGAATGTTAAAAATACGAATTTTATGATATTTAGATATAAAAAAAAGAAAAAAAGGACAGGTAAATTATATCATTAAAAATTTTATTCAAATTTCAACAATTTAACTCTATTTTTCTTTTGCCAAATAGTGTTACCAGATAATTATCAGATAAATCAATTTTTATTTTATAGACTTCATAACTCAAGTTATAAATCCAGGATCATGTTCTTTTATTATTCCTTCTTTACATTTTGGACATGTTTTGTCAATCAGTTCAAAAGCTGTTTTTACATTAAAAGAACCACATTTAGGACATTTTCGTTCATCTCTTTTTATTAATGCATTATAATGATATCGCCAAGAATTTTTGTTTTCTTCTTCATCACCAATATCAAGTTCAAATTTTTCAAGACATTCAAGACAAATACAATAAGAATTAAATCCTGTTCTTTCTTTTCTTTTTCGTTTAGTAACCCATCTACCAAGAATTTCTTTAACTTTATTTTCTTCACCAGGATGAGGGCAAGGTATTCTATTACCTGAATCATCAATCACATAAAAATAACCACCCCAACCAAGAGGACATATAATAAACATACATTTATTGCACATATAAAGATTTAATGATGGCATTTTTTATTATACCTTGTTTTTCTAAATTAAATAAAATATATAACAAAAAAATAAGTAAATAGTTAATAAAAAATGAAAAACATATTATTGCAAATATAAAGCCTTTTAATAAAGTTTATATCGTATTTTAAATTTGTTTTGTATCATATTATATTCCACTGCTTTATTTTTTTTCTTAAAGTAGGTCTGGTAATCCCCAATATTTTAGCAGATTTTGAAATATTAAAACCTGTATTATGTAAAATTTTTTCAATATATTCTCGTTCTACTTCTTCAAGAGTTTTAAAATTGGCACAATTAGTGAAAATTTTTTTGTCAAAATATAATAAATTAGAAACACAATTTATATCAAGTGTATCATCTTTTGAAAGAATCATTGCTCTTGTTAAAACATTTTCCAACTCTCTAATATTGCCTGGCCATGAGTATTGTTTAAACATGTGAATAATATCAATAGGGATTCTTTTAATTTTTTTACCAATTTCTTTATTTATTTTATTAACAAGATAATTTACAAGTATAGGTATATCTTCTTTCCTCTCTCTTAAAGGAGGAACTTTTATTTCAAAAACTTTTAATCTGTACAATAGATCTTTTCTAAAAAATTTATTTTTAACCATTTTTTCAATATCCCTATTTGTTGCGGCAATAATCCTTGCATTAAGTCTAAGTTTCTTATTGCCTCCCACTCTTTCAAATTCTTTTTCTTGAATAACTCTAAGTAGTTTAGCTTGTAAAGTTAATGGTATCTCTGCTATTTCATCAAGAAAAATTGTGCCATTTTTAGCTAATTCTAATTTGCCTATTTTTTCTTTAATTGCTCCAGAAAAACTTCCCTTTTCATGTCCAAATAATTCACTTTCCCAGAGATTTTCAACTATTGCAGAGCAATTAATACCTATAAAAGGTTCTGATGCATATTTACCATGAAAATGTATTGCTCTGGCTATTAGCTCCTTACCTGTGCCACTTTCACCTGTTATAAGCACTGTAGTTTTTACTTCAGAAAGTAGACCAATAAGTTTAAAAATCTCTTTCATTGACTTTGATTTGCCAATTATAGTGTTTTCTCTAAAATATTCATCTTTTACTTCAAGATATTGGACTTCTTCTTTTTCATAAATTGCATTCTCTACTGTTCTGTCTAATTCTTCAATATCTATTGGTTTATGTATATATTCATAAGCTCCTAATTTAATGGCATTAATGGTTGTTTCCATATCTTGAAAAGCAGTAATTATAATGATTTTTGTAGAAATATTTTTATCTCTTATTTTTTTTAAGATAGTAATTCCATCAATGTCTGGCAGTCTAATATCAACTATTGCAACTTCTGGTTTTTTACTGAATAATTCTTTTAATCCTTGCTCTCCATTTTGAGCTTTATAAACAATATAATCTTTTTCAAGAAAATAAAGTTCAAGGCTTTCTAAAAGTTCTTCATTATCGTCTATTATAAGTACTCTTTTTTTTATTGACATGGAATATAAATCCTGAATTTTGTATATCTATTTATTTTACTATCTATCTCAATTCTTCCTTTATGTAAATTTATTATTTTTTCAACATTTGCCAAACCTAATCCCATTCCATTTGATTTGGTTGTAAAAAAAGGTTTAAAAATTTCATTTAAACAATTTTCTTCTATACCTGTGCCATTATCCCATATTTCTATTAAATACTCCTTTTGTTTTTTTAAATATATAGTTGTTATTTTTATTAATTTATCCTCTTTTTTATTTTTTAAAGCATCAAGTGAATTGTATAATATGTTGGTAAAAACCATTTCCATTTTTTCTTTATCTAAATAAACTTCTAAAATATTTTTATCAAGCTCTATAATAATATTAACATTTAAATTATTAAAAAATAAATTAAAATTTTTTATAAATTCTTGAATAAAAGTATTTAAGTTTATTTTTACAAGATTTAATTCAATAGGTTTTACAAAATAAAAAGTATCTTTTAAAATTTTATCTAATTTTTCAATGTCTCTGAAAATTAAATTTACTCTTTTTTTATCAATTTCATTTAATGATATTTTATCTTTTAAAACATGCATATTAATCTTAATGGAAGATAAAGAATTTCTAATTTCATGTGCAAAAGCAGTGGATAATCTACCAATAATTGCAAGTTTTTCATTTTCTTCACTTTTTTGCCTTTCTGTTATATCTCTGCAAATTCCTGCTGAAGCTACTTCATTGCCATATATAATCTGTGTTGATTTAATCTCCACTGGAAAATGCTCACCACTTTTTTTAATACCAATGGTTTCAAAGGTTTCATTGGTTTCTTTATCTATTTTTATAAGATCAGAATAAGGCATATTAATAATTTCTTCTTTTTCATATTCAAACATTTTACATAATGCATTGTTAGCAAAAATTATCTTTCCATTTTTCCCTACAAAATATCCATCATTTATATCTTCTACAAGAGTTTTATATCTTTGTTCTGAATTTTTAAGCTCTTCTGTTCTTTCTTTAACTTTTGTTTCAAGAAATTTAAGCATTTCAGACATGTCTTCATCATGTTTTTTTTGAAAATATTCACTAAATTCATTTATTGTAATATCAACGGAGAAATTAACTTTTTTCAGTGCTTCCTTTAATTCTTCTCCTTCAAATTCCATTGGCAACATATCAATCATAATTATCCTGAATAAGCCAAATGCTCTTTGAACTTCTGACAAAGTAAATCCTCTCTCTAACCTCAGTTTTGTAATAAATTTAATAAAATCGTTAAAAGGTTGCCAGTTATTGTTAACAATTACTTCATAATTGCCCTGGAATGCAAGAGAAACAGTTTGTTGTAGTTCTTCAATAGGACGGGTTTTATAACGAGAGCTGATTTCGGTTTTTAAAAGATGTATCCATCTCTTAATAATACTTTCTCTATGTTGCAGAAGAAAATCTTTTAACATGTTATTTTATTTTTTCAACTTTCTAATTTCTTCATCTCTTACTTCTCTTCTCAATAATTTTCCAACTTTAGATTTTGGTAACATATCTCTAAACTCAATATATTTTGGAATTTTATAAGGCGCAAGCTTTTTTCTGCACCATTCAATTAGTTCTTTTCCATCTACTCCTTTAGCATCTTCTTTTAAAACAACAATTGCCTTTATCCTTTCTCCAACACGCTCATCAGGAACTCCCACAACACATGCTCCCATAACAGCATGATGATCTTGAAGCACTGCTTCTATTTCAGAAGCGCTTATTCTATATGCCTTATACTTTATAATATCTGCAGTTCTTTCAACAAACTGAATTTCTTCATTTTCTGTAATTTTACAAAAATCACCCATTCTGTAAAATATTTCTCCATCAATTTCAACATAAGAATATTGAGTTTCATCTGGTTTATTCCAGTAATAATTAAGTAGATATTTAGAAGAAACTAATAATTCTCCAACTTCCCCTTTTTGAACATCTTTTAATGTATCAGGATTAACAATTTTAATTTTTCTGCTTTTTAAAACAACTCCAACAGTTTTAGGAGAAGGAGGTTTATTAAGAGGGCTATATGTTAAATGACCCACCTCTGTTGAACCATAAACCTGATAAATTGGATTACCTGTTACTTCCTGCCATCTTCTAAAAATTTCATCTGGCAAAACATCTCCTCCACAAAAACAATATTTTAATGAGGTAAGATTATAAGATTCAAGTCTGTCATTTTCTAAAATCATTCTATATAAAGCTGGCACTCCAAGCATCCATCTAATTTTATATCTTTCAATTTCTTTCATAATTGCATCTACAACAGGTATTGGCATTAAAATAATTGTATTTCCAAAATTAAAACCTGTGATAATGCAAAATCCTTTTGCCATAATATGAAAAAGAGGATTTATCATAATAATTTTATCTTTTCCTTCAAAAATATGCTCTTTAAACAGTTCCATAATATCTGAGATATAAGATACTTCAGTCATATGAGACCCAGGAACACCTTTAGGAAAACCAGTTGTGCCTCCTGTGTACATAATGTATGCAAGATCCTTGAATGGATCAATAGAGATATTAGGTGGAGATGGTGAAAATTTATTTAATAATTCATTGAACAACAAAATATTACTTTTCTTAGGAACATTTCCTTTTGGAACTCTGTCAAATAAAAATCCAATTATTTTTTTCCATTTTGGAAGTAAATCTACAAGATTGGTTACTATTATATTTTTGAAATTTACTTCTTTATCAACAGCATCTATATAGCCAAAATTTGTGTCATGACAAATAATAGTTTTTACATTAGCATCTTTTACCATGTATTTAACTTCTTCAGAAGTATAAATTGGAGACACTGGCACAACAACAGCTCCGATTTTTTGAATTGCAAAATTTGCAATTAACCATTGGGGAGAATTGCTAAGATAAATAATTACTTTATCTTGTTTTCTTACTCCATATTCATAAAGTGCTGTTGCAAACCTATCAATTAAGTCTTTTAAGTATTTGTAAGTAAATTTTTCTCCAAGATATATAAGAGCAATATTTTCTGGATATTTTTCAACATTTTCTTCAAATCTGGAAAAAGTAAATTCTGATTTCAATTTAAAACTCCTATAAAATTATATTAATCAACTCCAAAATATGCTGATTTTACGTCAGGGTTATTAATTAACTCTTCTTTTTCTCCTGAAAGAACTATTGAGCCATTTTCTATAATATACGCATAATCCACAATTGGTATAAGAGGTCTTGCAAATTGTTCTGAAACAATAACAGTTATATTCATTTCTTGGTTAATTGTGACAATTGATTCTACAACTTTTTTCTGATAAGCAGGGCTTAACCCAAGTAAAGGCTCATCTAATAAAAGCAGTTTTGGTTGAGCCATTAAAGCTCTACCAATTGCAACCATCTGCTGCTCTCCACCACTTAAAAAACCAGCAGGTCTTTTTAAAAATCTTTTTAAATCTGGAAAAATTTTTAAAATATAATCAAGAGTTTTCTTTTCCTGCTTTTTATTGGATAGAAAAGCACCTATTTTAAAATTCTCTAAAACATTTGACTCTATAAATAATCTTCTTCTCTCTGGACATAATATAATCCCCATTTTTGCTCTTTCATAAGGTTCTATATTATTAATCTTTTTTTCTTCAAAAATAATATCACCTAAAACTGTTATTCTTTCTCCACCACGCATTTTTTCTTTATAAGCAATATCCAGTATTATTCCTGATAATGCATACATTAATGTAGATTTTCCAGCACTATTAGCTCCAAAAACACCAACTATTTGATTTTTCATACATTTTAATGAAACATTATTAATAGCAAGCATATTTTCATAAAACACCATTAATTCTTTAGTTTCAATCATTATTCACCTCTTCAACCCCAAGATAAGCTTGTTTAACTTTTTCATTTGCAATTACTTTTTCTGGAGAGCCTTCTGCAATTTTATCTCCATAACTAAGTGCTATTATTCTTTTAGCAACTTCAAAAAGTTCTTTTAGTCTATGCTCTATCATTATCATTGTAATGCCAGCATTATTTAACTTCCTTATGGTTGGTACAATAGATGCAATTTCACTTGATGTTAATCCAGAAAATATTTCATCACATATTAATATTTCAGGATTTAAGCAGAGTGCCCTGCCAAGCTCCAACCTCTTTAAGTAACCTGTAGGAAGAGTTCCTGCTAATTTGTAAGGAACTCTTGCATCTCTTTCAAAACCTAATTCTTCAAGAACATCTATTGCAACTGTATCTCTGTCACCATGTTTTGTAATGCCCCTCCAACCTCCTTTTTCTTTAACTCTTTTTGACATAAGAGGTATAATAAGATTTTTATATGCAGGCATACTATAATAAGGTCTCATTATTTGAAAAGTCCTTGCAATACCTATGTTTACAATTTTATGGGGAGCCATACCTGTAATATTTTTACCATTAAAAATGATTTTGCCGCTACTTGGTTTTAAGAATCCAGTAATGCAGTTAATAAGAGTTGTTTTACCTGAACCATTTGGCCCAATTATCCCCATTACCTCTCCTTTTTTTACTTTAAAACTAATGTTGTTTAATGCTACAACACCACCAAACCTTTTTGTAATATTTTCAATTATCAATATATCATCCATTGCTTCCCCTGACTAAACTTTTTTCCATCTTTCAAATTGATTATATTTTCTATTTAAATAATTAAGCAAACCTTCACTTTTAAAAACTATTACTAATGTTAAAATAATAGAGTAAATTGCTATTCTTAATGCTCCAAAATCTCTTAAAAACTCTGATAATGGAACAATTATCACAGACCCAAGCAAAGCACCAAACAGGGAACCGCCTCCACCAATAACCACTGCTGTTATTGGAATTATTGAAAAATCAAGTGCAAAAAGAGAAAGCCCAGCCCACATATAGAGATGTGTTAAAAACGCTCCAGCAAAACAACCTATTATTGACGCAAGAAAAACAGCTATTATTCTTATTTTAGTGGGATTAATTCCTGATGCTTTAACAGACTGGTCATTATCTTTCACTGCCTTAATCACTACTCCTATATCTTCAAATGTTAATCTTCTTAAAGCAAAAAGAAAAATTAAAGAAACTGTAACAAGGAATGCAATTTCAAAGAAAGTATTTGAAAAACCTTCTATTCCTATCATTCCATTAGTCCCACCAAATATATTTAATGCTTCAATCAATCTTGTCATAAAAAGTGGATACATTAATGTGATAATTGCAAAATATACTCCTCTTAAAGGTAGAGTTGGAATTAATAGTATTGTGCAAAAAATAGAACCTAATATAGTAGCTAAAATAATTGATAAATAAGGAGAAAGATGCAATGAAGTATTTATAACTCCAGAAAAATATCCTCCAACTCCTATAAAAAAAGCTCCGCCAAGGCATACAAGCCCAATATAATTTGCTAAAAAATCAAAAGAGATTGAAATAAGAGCATAGATGCATATAATAATAAAAACCTGTTGCCAGTATGGTGAAAAAGATAGTATTAATGGAACAATTAAATAAAAGAAAAAAACAAGTAATCTTGGAAAAAGTAGATACATTATCTCCTGCCAGCTTGATAACAGATATATTGTGTCTGAACGAACCTTTATTCCTCTATCAATCCTTTCTTTCCTTTTAGACATACCTAAACCCTTTCTTCTAATTCTTTCTGTTTTCCAAAAAAACCTGAAGGTTTAATTATTAAAGTAAGAATAATTGCAAGAAGTGTAAAAACCATCTGAAATTTTGGGTCATAATAGCTAACAGTTAAAATTTGAATAAACCCTATTACAAAAGCAGCGAGTATAGAGCCAGCCCAGCTTCCAATACCACCAATAATACATACAGCAAGTGCATAAATAAGAGCATTGTATCCTGCTTCAACAACAACATTTCCAAGAGGCAATATCATAAGAGCTGCAAACCCACAAAGAGCTGAACCAATAGCCATTGAAACAGTTCCAATTAAATTTGAATTAATACCAAGCATTAAAGCTGCTCTTTCATCCTGAGCTATTCCTCTCATTGCAAGGCCGATTTTAGTGTATTTGGTAAATAAATATACTATTAATAACACACTGCCACCAATTAAAACTATTAGAATCCTTTGCATATCAATAGGTACATCTCCAATAAATATTGTTTTATCAGTTAATTCAGGTATTGAATAAGTTGAACCTTTAAATCCTAACCATCTGAAAATTTCTATTATTGCTACACCAATTGCATAAGTGGCAATAATTTCATTCATTGCCATTCCCCGTATTCTTTTTAAAATGAATATGTATATAAAAGTTCCAAGAAGTGCAGAAGCTATTATTGATAATAAAGCAGCTATTCCAAAAGGCAGGGAAAGTTTATTAACAATAATCCAGCAAACATAACCTGTAAAAATATATATTGCTCCATGAGCAAAATTAGGCAATCTACTAACTCCATATACAAGAGTAAAACCAAAAGCAATTAAAATCAATATAAAACTATTGATAATACCATAAATAACTATATCCATTCTGTACTCCTTGAATATCACATTGATTAAATACTATAAGCACTGAGGGAAACTCAGTGCTTATATTGTAAAGTAAATCTATTTTACCCATGGTGGCAGAATAATTTTACCTGTTGCACCTGCTTTAGGAAATACAACAACTCTCTTCCCTTTTTGCCATTGAAAAATACAACCTACAGCTCCTTTTTCAGGATCATCAGAGGGTATTACCATGTGTGATTTATCAAATCTGATTCTTCCATAAACTCCCATTAAATCTGTTTGCTCAAGAGCTTTTATAACTTTATCAGTATCAAGAGAATTAGCTCTTTCTATAGCATCTTTTAATATATAAACTGCCATATAACTTGAAGATGTGCCATAACCTTCTGGCTCAAGTCCCCATTTTTTCTTATATGCATTAACAAATTTCATTGTCCATGGTGTAACATTTGAAGGTGCATTGCCACCATTTACAACATCCACTATTAAATATTCACAATTCCCCTTTGATGCTTTCCAAAATCCAGGTTGCTCTGCTGCACTCATAAATCCCATTGGAAGAGCTTTGATTCTCATCTTTTTCCATTGTTTTAACAAAATTGCAGTTTCAGGCATATCCATCCATATAAATAGAACATCTGCTTTTTTTCTTTTTGCTTTTAATAAGCCCATTGAAAAATCTGTTGTCCCAGTAGGATAAATTTCTTCACCAAGCACATTCCATCCACTTTTCTTTAATAATTTACCAACAAAAGATCCTGCTTTTCTTGCATGTGCAACATCCTGCACCATAATATAAACATTTTTAAAGTTATATTTTTTTTCTAACATCTTAAAAACTTTAATTAAATCTTTCCCTATTCTTATAATTTCAGAAGAATCTCTAAAACAATATTTATATTTGTTATAATTTTTGGCAATTCTCTTGTTATATGCAGGAGTTAAAACACCTGTTGTAATAATTGAAATTTTTTTATACTTACTTAATAAATCCATTACTGCAAGAGCTGCTTCTGATCTAACTGGGCCACCTAAAAGAAAATCAGCTTTTTTTTGCAAAATCAGTTTTTGAACAGCCAAAAGTGCTTCACTAATAGGAACTCCTGGTTCTAAGTCTCTTGTGTCAATAACTTCAACTTTAAAAGGTCTGTATTCTCCATTAACTTTTACTCCACCTTTTGCATTAATCTCATCAACAGCTAATTTAATACCTCTTTCAGCATCCCAGCCGTATAAAAAACCTGTGGATAATGGACAACCTAAAACAATCGGTTTACTTTTTGCAAAACTTTGAGACACTAAAAAAAACATAAAAATAAACAAACATGCAAAAAATTTTTTCATCTTAACCTCCTTTTTTGGGATTTAACACTTCTTTTTGCCTCATTTTTACGAAAAAATAATCCATTTTACTAAAATTGGGTGCAAGATTAAAATAAAAAGAGTATTAACTAACAACTATATCCTAAATCCCGTAAGGCCAATTCATGAATTGACCCTACTAAATCCTAATTTATTCAATCCATTCTATTTTTTCTAATAAATTTTTTCTTTTTGGTGGTTTTATTTCAGCAGCAGGTTTTCCTAAACATATTATTGATAATGGATTTTTATTATCAGGAATATTTAAAATTTTTCTAATATTTTTTTTATTATAAAGAGTAAACCAGAGAGTTGCTAATCCAAGAGAATATGCAGTAAGATGAATGTTTTGAATTGCAGCTGCACATGCATATTGATAACCAACATTACCTTCCTCTAAAAATGCATCAAGTCCTGTTTTTTTATAATCACCTAATACAAGAATCATCACAGGAACTGATTTTAAAAATTCAACACTATACTTCCCTAACCAGCCCCAACCACTAACTTTTTCTCCCCACTCTTTGCATCTTGCAGCTTCTTCATATATTTGATTTATAATCTCTTTGTTTAAAATAATCTTAAATTCCCATGGCTGTAAATTAAGTGGAGAAGGAGCCCATATTGCTGCATCTAAAATTTTCATAATTAATTCTTTATCAACAGGTTCCTTTAAGAAAGCTCGACAACTACGTCTTCCCTTTATTGCATCAAAAAGTTCCATCCAACCCTCCTTTTTTCAATAGAATAATGCAAACTATATACCATTTATAAAAATAAGCCTAAAAACAAAGGATATCTCAGAATAAACCCCTAAAATAGTTTATGGTTATCAGTTATCAGTTATTAGTTATCAGTTCAAAGTTAAATTAGGATTTGGGATTTAGGGATTAGGATTTAGTAGGGGCAATTCATAAATTGCCCTTCAGAATAAAACCTTTGGAAAATTTTTTATCATGGAAAGAATTTTTCCACTCTTTAGTTTTTAAAAATTAATTAAGGTAAATAAACTAAAAAGAAGGTCATACAATGCAAGTTTACGGTTCAATATTCATGGTCCAACGTTAAAAAATACTTTAATAACAATAAATTAAGAATATTGTAGATGTCATTTCAGGTAGAAAATTGTAAAAAACTGCTGATTGTGAATTTGTTTGGAGAAATGGTATATTTTTAAAACAGATTAAAAATTTGAATGTAAATTAAAACAAATAACTTTCTAAGCAATATATTGCTGAGTGTGCAATAAAGTTTGGGTTAATCCAAAAAAAAGTTTCAGGTAAAAATTTCTTTTTTAAAATTTTTAACCCTTTTTTCTTACAAAATCTTTCAAATTCTTTTATGGTTATGAAATGTACATAATTCTCAGAATACCATTCATATGCACAACTATCATATGTAGGTAAAGTGCCTTTAAAAAGTAAATTAAACCTGATTCTCCAATTTGCAAAATTTGGAAAACTTATAATAACTTTTTTTCCTATTCTAACTGACTCATCTATGATTTTTTCTGGATTTTTTACCTGGTGAAGAGTTAAGCTTAAAATAATATAATCATAAGACCTATTTTGATAACATGATAAAATTTCATCCATATCACCATGATAAACAGTTAATCCTTTTTCTATACACTTTAAAATTTTCTTTTCATTAATCTCTATCCCCTTACCTTTGCAGTTTTTTTTGGTTATTAACAGGGATAAAAGTTCTCCATCTCCACAACCTAAATCTAAAACAGATGACCCTTTTTCCACAAAATTTACAATATTTAAAATATCTCTTCTCATAATTTCTGTGCTTTTAAAAAATTTTTGATTACGCTCTTTAGCTCAGTTTTCTCAACAAGAAATGAGTCATGTCCATATTCTTCATTTAAGTTTATGTAACTTGTATTTGCACCAGCATTTGAAAGAGCTCGGGCTATTGCTTTTGATTGCTCAGGAGGATAGAGCCAATCTGTACTGAATGATACAATTAAATAATTAATTTCTTTGGAATTGCAGAAACAATCCATTAAATTATTTGACTCAGTAATGTCAAAATAATCAAGTGCCTTTGTTAGATATAGATAAGAATTTGCATCAAATCTTTTGCTAAATGTTAATCCTTGATAATGTAAATAGCTGCCAACTTCAAATTCTGTTGAAAAATCAAATTTCTTTAAACCTCTTGCAAACTTTTGCTCCATTACCTCTTCACTTAAATAGGTAATATGACCTATCATTCTTGCAATTGACAATCCAACTTCAGGACATTTATCTATAGGATAATTCCCCTTTAACCATCTTGGGTCATTCATTATAGCAAATCTGCCAACTTCATTAAAAGCAATCTGATAAGCGTTATGCTTATAGGTAGCTGCAATAATAACAGCAGAATGAATCTTTTCAGGGAAATTAATACACCATTGAAGCACCTGCATTCCACCCATTGACCCACCAATAATTGATAGCAGCTTTTCAATTCCTAAAAAATCTATTAATAATTTTTGTGCATTTACCATGTCATTTATTGTAACAACTGGAAATTCCAATCTGTAAAGATCTCCTGTTTCTGGATTTACAGATGTAGGCCCAGTAGAACCATAACAACTACCTAAAACATTTGAACAAATAACAAAATATTTTTCTGTATCAATAGGTTTTTTTCTACCAATCATAAAATCCCACCAACCAGGTTTATTGCTATTATTATAAAAAGCTGCATTTGCACTGCCAGATAGAGCATGGCAAATAAGAATTGCATTATCTCTATCTTTATTCAGTTTGCCATAAGTTTCATAAGCTATAATAACCGGTGGTGGTAAAATTTTTCCACTATCAAGGTGTAATGGTTTTAAAAATTTAAAATATTTTGTCTCCGTATTTTTCAAATATTTAACTCCTCAATGCACTATCAATATCATCTAACAAATCATCAATATTTTCTAATCCAACAGATAATCTTATTAGCTCATCACCAATTAATGCTTCTTCTCTCTCCTCTTTTTTTAATTGTTGATGAGTTGTGCTTGCTGGATGAATAATTAAAGTTTTCGAATCTCCAATATTTGCAAGATGGCGAATTACTTTTACAGAATTAATAACCTTCACAGCTTTTTCATACCCCTCTTTAACACCAAAGCTTATAATTGCTCCAAAGTTTTTATTTAAATATTTTTTTGCATTTTTATAAAATCTATTTTCAGGTAACCCTGGATAATTTACCCATTTTACTTTTGGATGATTATTTAAAAATTTTGCAATTTGTAGGGCATTTTCACATTGTTTTGTAATTCGTAAACTTAAAGTCTCAAGCCCAAGTAAAGTAAGAAATCCATTAAAAGGTGAAAGACAGGCTCCAATATCTCTAATTAGTTGCAATCTCACTTTATACGTAAATGCTTTTTCTCTAAAATCATTAAAATATGAAATCCCATGGTATGAAATATCTTCTTCCACAAAATCTGGAAATTTCCCATTTGCCCAATTAAAATTACCTTTTTCTACAATTGCTCCACCAATTGAAGTGCCATTACCAGTAATAAATTTTGTCAATGAATATGTTACTATATCAGCACCAAAATCAAATGGATTGAAAATGTATGGAGAAACAGTATTGTCAACAATAAGTGGGATTTCATTTTCATGTGCAATATTAGATATTTTTTCAAAATCATCAACATTATTTACAGGGTTACCAATAGATTCTATAAAAATTGCTTTGGTTGAAGAATTTAAATATTTTTTAAAATTATCTGGATTAGTAGAATCAACAAAAATAACATCTATTCCAAACTTTTTCAAAGTATGGTGAAAAACATTATAAGTACCTCCATAGATAAATTTTGAGCAAAGAATATTATCTCTATATTTTGCAAGATTTAAAATAGCAAATGTATTAGCTGCTTGACCTGATGATAAAACAATTGCTGATGCAGCATTGTGTAATAGCGCTAATCTTTTTTCTAAAATGTCCAGAGTGGGATTTCCAATTCTGGTGTAAATAAAACCTTCATCTTTTAAATTAAATAGATTGGCTGCATGTTCACAGGACTGAAAATCATAGGAAACTGTTTGATAAATTGGAGTAACAGTAGGCAAAAAATTTGATTTTTCAGAATATCCACCATGTAATAAAATTGTTTCTTTTTTCATAATCTTTCCTTATTAAATATATCTTTTTAATAGTATATTTTTTAAAAAATTTTTATTTAAAATCATCAAACAGGAAAGTGGATAAATATCTCTCACCAGTATCTGGAAAAATAGTAATAATATTTTTATCCCTACTTTCCTCTCTTTTTGCTATTTCAATTGCTGCATATAATGCAGCACCAGAAGAGAGTCCAGATAGTATCCCCTCATGTTGTGCAAGCTTAATAGAGTTTAGTTTAGCATCAATATTTTTTACTAAAATTATCTCTTCAAAAACTTTTAACTCCATTATTTCTGGTATAAAACCAGCACCTATACCTTGGATTTGATGTTTACCTGCTTTTCTACCTGAAAGAACAGGAGATTCAGCAGGCTCAACAGCAACTATTTTAATATCTTCTTTCATTTTTTTTAAAAATTTTCCAACTCCACTTATTGTGCCACCAGTTCCTGCACCTGCCACAAAAATATCAATATTTCCGCCAGAATCATTCCAAATTTCTTTTGCTGTTGTTTTATAATGAACCTCTAAATTAGCAATATTTTTAAATTGTTGTGGTGAAAAAAATTTATCTGGTTCATTTTTAATAATTTCTTCTACCTTCCTTACTGCACCTTTCATACCTTCTGAAGCTGGTGTTAAAATTAAATCTGCTCCATAAAATTTTATTATTTTTCTCCTTTCAATGCTCATTGAATCAGGCATAACAATTGTGCATTGATAATTTTTAATTGCAGCAATATATGCAAGTGCTATCCCTGTATTTCCACTTGTAGGTTCAATTATAGTCATTCCTTGCTTTAATTTTCCATCATTTTCAGCTTTTTCAATCATTGAAAAACCGATTCTATCTTTTACACTATGAAGGGGATTGAAAGATTCAAGTTTTGCAATAATATTACCAGGCAAGTCTTTACTGATTTTCTCAAGTCTGACTAATGGAGTATTACCTATAAGCTCTAATAAATTACTATATATTCTCACAACTCTTCCTTAAAAACAGCTTCCTTTTTTATTTTATTAACAAGTCCTTCCAGTGCAGGAAAAACATTATCTCTAATATCACCTGCCACACCTGCATACATTAAGTTTTCTCCTATGCTAAACTCTCCTTCAAAAACCTCAACATCCACTTTTGAAATACCCTTTTTCAAAGAAAATTCTTTAATAATTTCAAGTATTTTTTCATTGTTTTTTCTAATTAATAACTTGTTGACTTTTTCTCCATCTCTTGAAACCCCTCTTACAATCCCATTATGAAAAAGTATCATACCTGTTTTTGAATAATCTAAATTAGCTTTGAATTTTGTAACAAATTCTTCAAATTTCATTCAACTCTCCTTGTAATTTGTTAATTAAATCTTTAAGAGATATATTTCTTAAACTATCCTTTATTCTTAAAGATATTGTTTCCCAGACCTCTCTTGTTACACAACTTTCAACTTTGTTACACATTTCAGGATGACCAATACAATCTACTATATCAATATCTCCTTCAAGAGCTTCTATAATTTCCAATATATTAACATCTTTTGGAGGTTTTGATAGCATATATCCTCCTTTAGAACCACGAATAGATCTCACCAATTTTGCATTTTTCAACAATATTATAATCTGCTCTAAATATTTAAGTGAAATATCTTGTTTGTCTGCTATCTGCCTTAAAAGTATAGGCTGTTTTTCATTATATCTTTTAGCTAATTCAAGCATTAATCTTGTTCCATACCTACCTTTTGTTGAAAGCTTCATAACCAACCTTTCCTATATAATTAATAGGGTATATACAATAATAAAAAAAAGATGTCAACTCCTTTTTTTAAAAAATGGGGCAAAAATTTAAATTTGCCCCCAATAGAATATAAACTTTTTTAAAAATTTACATTTGACATAAATGTTATTACTTTAAAGATTTCAGGTAAAAATCTTGTTTTAATATTATTTTTACAATATGGTAATTATTTAGTTTCACACCAATAATTACCTTTTTTCCCTTTCACTATAAGCCTTCCTCCTGCTTTAAATTGAACTACACAAATTTTTCTTTCTATAACTGCATTATGGTCAGGTGTTACATATTCATAACTTGCTTCAAAACTTATTATTTGATCTTTTTTACCAGATTTGTTGCACTCTTTATTTTTCCAGTTACAACATTTTTTCTTTCCAGGATCAATTGTCTCTTTAAAGCCAACAAAATAATTCTTATATCCTGAGCATTGAGTTGCTGAAACCACAACATCACTATAGTTATACACACAAAAAGCAAATGAATTAATAACTCCTCCAATCAAAAAAATTACTAAAAAACTTAAAATACTAATACATCTTTTCATCATAACGCCTCCTTTAAAATTTTTTTAATTCCTTAATTGATACTTGCAAAGAAAGTGCCACTACATAAATTGTATATTTTCTTTAGGCTAATATACTAACTGCCAACAGATAACTGCCAACATGCCAATATACCCTTGCCTACTTTTTATCACTCATTCCCAATCTTATCATCTTTTTTCTTAATCCCTCACGGGAAATACCAAGAAGCTTAGCAGCAGCTGTTTTATTCCCTTTTGTTAATTTTAGGGCATCCTCTATTTCTCTTATTTCCTGATTATATTTATCTTCTAACCTGGGTTTTCTGTAAAAATTAAGAATTTCATCTGAAAGGACATCAGGAGTTATTATAGAATCATAAGCTAAAACGGCTATCCTTTCAGCTTCATTTTCAAGTTCCCTTATATTCCCGGGCCATGGATATTTTTGAAGTATATTCATTGTATCTTTTCTAATAGAAAAAGGAACCATTCTTCCATAGCGTTTAGAGTACATATCAAGAAAGGTTCTAAACAAGAGAGGTATGTCCTCTACTCTTTCTCTTAAAGGAGGAATGTTTATATGGATAACCTTTAGTCTATAGTAGAGGTCTTCTCTAAAATTACCCTTTTTTATTTCTTGTAGAAGATTTTTATTAGTAGCAGCAACAAACCTTGCATTAACTTTTACAGGTTTTGTGCTACCTATTTTTTCAATAACTCTTTCCTGTAAAGCTCTCAGCAGTTTTATCTGGGCGCTCAAGCTCATTTCTCCTATTTCATCAAGAAAAATTGTACCACTTCCAGCTATCTCTATTTTACCCACTCTTTTATCAACACCAGTAGCTACACCTTTTTCTATTCCAAACAATTCACTTTCAAGAAGCGTTTCTGGCAATGCCCCACAGTTAATAGCAATAAAAGGTTCACTTGCCCTTATCCCTGAATAATGAAGAGACTTTGCAACAAGCTCTTTACCAGTGCCACTTTCTCCAGAAATTAAAACATTTACAGGAGTATCTGAAATTCTTTTAATAGTTTCCTGTAAATTTTTAATAGCCTTACTAATTCCAAGAATTGTTGGTGGTGCAAAGTTTTTTCTTAGTGAATCCTTTAAATGAATATTTTGCTCTTCAATTAAATTTTTCATTAATTCAAGCTCATTTTTTGATTTTCTTAATTCTCTAATGGTTTTTTCAAGGAGAAATTCTCTTGCTTCAACTTTTACAAGCATCATTCCAAAGGCTTCTGCAAGCCTTCCAACTTCTATAGGAAATTTATCATCTTTTGTAAGCTCAAACAGTTCATCTGGTGCTTCATAAACACCTGAAGCAACATTTTCAGCAAGAGTAATAAGGTATTCAAATATTTTCTTCTTATTCATAACCAACTTTGCCTTTAAAGTTAATAATTATAATCACCTTACATTTATAGTAATCATTTTTGCTAACTACAGGATTACCACTTCCAATAATATAAAAATTAAACCAGCAACATCTTAAACAATACAACCAATATCTTCTAATCTATGTTATTTTCACTATACATTCTTCACCTGTATTGAAACTATAATTTTTCAGTAAACCTTGCATTTCAGCTATTATAAAATTTTAACAAATCTGTATCAGCCACTTTTACACCAGAAGATTACCATACATGAATTGGGCAATTATTCCTAATATTGTTAATACAGATTGGATATAAAGTACCGATAAAATAAAATAAGAACAGAATAGAAAGAATAAAATTAAGTTTTTTCATATTATCATCTCGTAAAATTTTTTGTTAAATTGCAATATCTATACCATGGTTATTTTTTTATGCTATTCAGCTCTTAAAGCATTTATAGGATCCATTTTAGCAGCTTGCCTTGCTGGATAGAAGCCAAAGAATCCACCAACAAGAAAAGACATGGTTATACCTGCAATTATAGAAATATATGAGAAAATAAACTCCCAATCACTAAATTTTGAAATTGCAAAAGATGTGGCAATACCAACAACAATACCTAAAATGCCACCAACAGTTGTAAGTATAAAAGATTCTATTAAAAATTGCAACTGAATATCTATCTGTTTTGCACCAATTGCTCTTCTTATACCAATCTCTTTTCTCCTTTCAGAAACTGATACAAGTAAAACATTCATAATCCCAATTCCACCAACAAGTAATGAGATGCTACCAATAGCTCCAAGTAAAAGAGTGAACATTCTAAGCTGTTTTTCCATTTGAGCAACCAACTCATCTGGGCTATGTATTTCAACATTTATTTTTCTTAAATTAAAAAAATTTCTCAAATCCTTTTTAGCTTGAAAATTTGTGATACCTTTTTTTACTTTTACTACTATCTGAGAGATAGCTGGATTTTTAAGGAATGAAGCAGCTCTATATATATCTATAAAAATAGTGCTACCAACATCAAACGACCTTATTCCTACATTTGCATCACTGGATGCTACTCCAATAATTTTAAAAACAGATTGATTTAAAACTAAAACATTACTTTTTTCCTTTTTTACCATACTTTCAACATCATCACCAACAACACAATTATTGGATATTTTGTCAACAGGTGCTAAAAATCTCCCTGATTCTATTTTCAATTTGTTTATTCGAAAAAAAGAAGGTGTAACCCCCATAACAGAAAAATGCTCAACAATTTTACTACCAATTATAATATCAGGGTTAAGATCTATATGAGCAGAAAAATTTTCAACACTGCTCAAATTTTTTAAATCATTAACTACTTCAATTGTTATATTTTTTCTTTGTTTTAACATGGTTGCATCATTATAACTGAAACCTTTTTTTATACTAATAATATTTGTCCCCAGTTCTTCAAACTGTTTAACTGCTTCATGTTTAACAATTTCTCCAACTGAAATCATTGCAATTACAGACCCTATCCCTATAATTATTCCAAGTAATGCTAAAAATGTTCTCTGTTTCTTTAGCAACATACTTCTTACAGCTTCTTTAACCAGAGGAAATATTGTTTTTATCATAAAATTAAAGCCCCATCTTTCATCTTGTAAACTATTTTACATCTATTTGCTATTTCAGGATCATGAGTAATAATTATTATTGTTTTTCTTTCTTTTTCATTTAAATCAATGAGAAGCTCCATAATCTTATTGCTTGTATCTGCATCAAGCGCTCCAGTAGGCTCATCAGCGAGTATAATATCAGGAGAACCAACAAGTGCTCTTGCTATTGCTACTCTCTGTTGCTGCCCTCCTGACATTTCTGAAGGTTTATGATTATACCGATTACTCATTTCAACTTTTTCAAGGGCTTTTATTGCCTTTTTAAAGCTAATACTTGGTGATTCTCTTCTATAAAAAAGTGGCAATTTAACATTTTCCACAGCAGTTAAAGTTGATATTAGATTATATTGTTGAAAAATAAAACCAATTTTTCTATTTCTCAATTCTGACAATCTATTATCATCTGAATAATCAACAGCTACACCTTCCATTAAATAATTACCATTTGTTGGTTTATCAAGTAGGCCTATAATGTTCATTAAAGTAGATTTCCCACTACCAGATTGGCCAATTATTCCTATTAATTCTCCTTTGTTAATTTTAATGTTGATTGATTTCAAAATATTTAATTTATTAGGCCCAATTGTGTAAGTTTTAGAAATATTTTCCATTTTTATTAAAGGTATCATAATATTTTAACTCTATCTCCTACTTTAACACCTTTTTTAATTTCAACCCCTTCTTCTCCTACATTGCCAATTGTAACAAAAGTTTTCACTACTCTTTTCCCTGCTTTCTTTATCACGTAAAACCTGCCATTCTCCTCTCCAACACAAGCTACAGGAACAATAACAGCTGATTCATTTTTGTAAATAATAATATCTGCTTTTGCACTCATACCAATTAAAATTTTATTATGCAAACCCTTAGGAATATGCCTTATTACAATCACAGCACTATATGTTGGAATGGATGTTTTATCATCTTGATTTGATGGTACAAGAGATAAACTGGAAACTTTACCACTCAAATTATAATTTTTAAAAGCATCCAGAACAACATTTACATTCATTCCAACCTTTAATTTTGATATATCTGATTCACTAATATTTATTCTTATTGAAAATCCAGCTAAATCACCAATACTAAATAAACTTTCACCTTCTGAAACGTGAGTGCCAATTGTTAATAACTGTTTCTTCCCATCAGAGTTGTTAACAGGTAAAATTACTCCATTAATTGGAGATATTATTACACCTTCTCTCAAATTTTTTCTTAAATTCTCAAGATTATTTCTCATAATTTCAAGCTGAATTTTTGCTATTTTTAAATTGTCTGAACTTGCTACATTTATAACATTTTGTAAATTTTCTTTTGCTGATTCATAAGAATTTTTAGAAATCTCAAGGTTTTTGACCGCTGTATTAAGCTCCTCTTTTGAAACTATTCCTTTTTTATATAATTCTTTGGTAATGCTTAGTTCATTTTTTGAATTTTCAAAACTTTTTTCAGCAATATATAACTGCCTTTTTGCAGCAGAAACATTTGGACTCTTCATCCAATTTTTTAACTTTTCGTACTGATTTCTCTGCTTTATAAAATTTATTTCAGCTTCTCTCAATTTTACCATAATTTCAGAAGGATCAATTTTGCATAATATCTCTCCTTTATGAACAGAATGCCCAAAATTAAAATATAATTTCTCTATCTGACCACTGTAAGGAGATACAATATTAATATTCGTAATAGGAGAAATAGTACCTAAAAAACCAATTGTTTTGACTATTGGTTGAACTTTTGCAACAGCATAATTCTCTTTTATTTTAGAATTTTCTACCTTTCTTGTAAAATTAAAATACTTTTCTGTGACCAAGTAATCTTTTTCCATCATATACATTAACCCAAAAAAAATAGAAAATATAAGTATTACACCAATAAATTTTAATTTATTAAATTTACCTGATAATTGTTTAAGAGTTTCTGTTTTTTCCTCAAGCTCAAGATAAGACTTTTGTAATTTTTTATGTTCCTCTTCAAGCTCTTTTAAAAGTTTCTTTTCAGTAATTCTCAGAGATTCTATCTCTGTTACATCAGAAAAAACTACTATTATTCCAATTTTATTACCATTATTGTCAAACAGAAAAGATGTAGTAACATCGATTATTTTTTTTATATTATTAACTGTGATACTAATTATTTTATTATTGATTTTTTTTGATGAAACTATAGAATCAAGAATCATCTGGCTAAATTCATCAGCATGTTCTATAGGTATAAAAGCTTCAGCAAATTTTTTTCCAAGAACATTGTCAACTTTTAATGAGAGTATAGTTTCAGCAGCAGGATTAAATGTTGTTACCGTGCCATCAAGGGAAATTGTTAATACACCTTCCTCCATGTATTCAAGAATTTTTCTATAAATATTGTCAAAATTCATTAATTCTCCATTAAAGATTTAATTTTTTGAGGCATAAAATTTTGCCATTTTTTGTAAAGTATACCTTCCTTATTTTCAAGAAGTGTTATTAAGTTCATATATTTAATTTTAGATGAAAGAAGGTCTATCTCTGACTGGACAAGCTGATTTTTATATGACAATAATTGAAAATTATTTGTTTTTCCAACCTTATATTTTTCAATTTCTGCGTCTACTTTTTTTTTGGAGACTTCATAAAGTGCTTTTGCCTGTTCAATCTGAAGCTTTGCTGTATTAATTTGAAAAAGGATATTTCTAATGTCAGACATTATATTATCTTTTAATTGTTTTATCCAGATTTTTCTACTTAAAAGCTCATTTTTAGCTCTAATAAGGCTGGTTTTTAATACAACTTTTGAAAGAGGTATATTTAAAACAACACCTGCTTTGAAATCCCAATTTTTGCCAGTAAAAGGCTCTGTAAATGCCTCGTTAACCTTTGTTTTATCCTCTCCAGTTGATGAAAGAGAAGCATTTAATCTGAGATCCCATAATAGATTATTTTTAGCAACATCATACGAAATTTCTGATAGTTTTAAAGAGTCAAGTGCATTTAAGTAATCTTGCCTATTAGTAAAAGTTGTTGATACTACTCTCTTTTTTGAAATTTTTAAGATTTTTAATTTTTCAGGTACCACTTTAATTTTTATTTTTGGATTTAATCCCAACAGTTTAATTAGCTCAAGCTGGGCATTTTCAAGCATATTCTTTGCAGATAATAGCTGTATTTTGTTGGAAATAAGGTCAGCTTTTGTCTCCACCAGGTCTATTTCAGCTAATTTCCCAGCGCTAACAAGTTCTTTATTTATTTTTATTAATTTCTCAGATAACCTCAATGATCTCTTTACTATTTCAAACTGTTTCTGTGCAACAACTAAATTTCTAAAAGCATTTATTGTCTGTAAAATAATATATGATATGGAATTTTCATAATTTCTTATACTTACATTATCACTAATTTTTGCTGATATTAAAGAAGCTGTAGCAATTCTTCTTCCAAAGCCTTTTAACAATGGTTGAGAAAAACTAATTGTAGCAGCAGAATTATAATTAGAATCAAAATTTCCACTAACTCTTATTAAACTGTAAGATGTAGTTATAGAACCACCAGTTTTATAAATCTTGTTTGCTTCAATTTTTGCTGAATATTCCCTTTCATCATTAGAATTGCTATGTTTTAAATATTCTCTTCGATACTCACTTGAAATAGATAAGTTTGAGTGAATATTGAAGTTGTCCTTTGCTTCAATTAGTCCCAGTTTATCAGAGACTCTTGAAAGTGTTGATAAAATAATATCTCTATTATGTTTAATTGCTAATGAAACAGCTTCACTAATAGTTAAATTTTTAATATTTTCTATTTTTGATGGATAAACTGTTTGAAAACTAAAAACAATGAAAAATAATAAAAAAAAGAATTTTTTAATAAATTGCATAAATTTTCTCAATAATTTTTATAAATTTTAGCTAAAAATTTAAGTTTTGTCAATATAATATGCTGTTTAAAAAAAATATTTATTGAATTTAATCTCAAAATATGATTATTAGTGCTATGTTTTTAAATTCTTTAAATAAAAATAATTACATCATAGTAACAGTGTCAGGAAATTTAGACGCAGAGACATACAAAAAATTTACCAATAGCTTGCTTGCAAAAGTTAAAGAACCAAAAGATATTCTTTTAGATATGTCAGAGCTCAGATATATAAGCAGCGCTGGATTAAGAGGAGTTTTAGTGGTGGCAAAAGAGCTTGATAAAAAAGGGAAAAAGTTTATTTTATACGGTTTAAACGAACAAGTAAGAAATATTTTTAATGTTTCAGGTTTTAATCAAATATTGCCACTATTTGATAATTTAGAAAGTGCCACTCAATATTTAAAAGATTAATAAAAATTTCCTTATATTCAGCAGAGAAAAATATGGAAAGAAATTCCATATTTTTAAATTAATTATTTTTTAATACAATAGCTGATCTTGAATAAACAGATTTTTTGACTCAGGACCTCAAAATAACTGCTTTTGTGCTGAACACACACAACCGTAAAAAACTTGCAGTTGTACTTTACATTAAGTTTTGTATATTAAGTATCCTTCTCCAATGAATCAAATAACCCTAAAGCAGTTTCCTCAGCCCATTTTTATAAATAACAAAAATAATTTCTAATCTTTGAATTTTTTTAACCAGGTTAAAAAATCTTCCACACCTTTTCCTGTTTTACAAGATATTTGAAAAATTTCAAGAGATGGATTAATTTTTAGAGCATCTTTTACTGCTTTTTCCACATTAAAATCTACATAATCAATTAGGTCAATTTTATTTATAACCATTGCCTGAGAAACTTTAAACATTAATGGATATTTCATTGGCTTATCATCACCCTCTGTTACTGATAACATCATTATTTTTAAATCTTCTCCAATATTAAACTCCGCCGGGCATACAAGGTTGCCAACATTTTCAAGGATAAGAATATCTATTTCATCAAGATTGAGTCCTGGTAATGCTTCTTTAACCATATTACCATCAATATGACACGCTCCTCCTGTATTTATCTGAACTACAGGAATATTTAATTTTGCAATTTTTTCAGCATCATAAGTGTCCTGAATATCTCCCTCTATAACTGCGACTCTGAAATTCTCTGAAAGCGAAGGTATAATTTTTTCAAGAAAACTTGTTTTGCCAGCACCAGGAGAACTCATTAAATTAATTACAAAAATATTCTTTTCTTTGAATAATTTTCTATTTTCCTCAGCAATTCTATTGTTTGCATCAAGAATATTTTTTACTACTTTAATTTCCATAATTTTACCTCTATTTTATTATTTATTTTAAAATTTAATTTTACTCCTACAAATTATTAAAAAAATCAAATTAACCATAAAATTTATAATAAGCAGCACATGTGCCCTCTGATGATACCATGCACGGACCAGCTGGATTAAAAGGTGTGCAAAGTTTTTTAAATAAATTGCAATTTGTTGGCAAAAGTTTACCTTTCAATATTTCTCCACAAATACAGCTTCTATTTTCTTCTGATTTTATTTCAGGTATATTATAAACTTTTGTAGCATCAAATTTTTCAAATTTTTCATTTAACCCAAGCCCGCTTTTCTCAATTAATCCAAGACCTCTCCACTCAGCATCAACAACATTAAAAACTTCAGATAAAATCTCTTTTGCTTTTATATTACCTTCTGGTTTAACTGCTCTTTTATATTCTATTTCCACTTTAAAATCTTTATTTTTTAGCTTCATCAAAATCATTAATATTGCCAAAAGAATATCCATTGCTTCAAACCCTGATATAACTCCTACTTTTTCAAAATCTGATAAAAATTCAAAATCCTCTTTCCCGAGAATTGTGCAAACATGTCCTGGTAGTAAAAAACCATCTATTCTAATATCTGGATCAGTTAACAATAATTTCATAGCTGGAGTTATTAGCTTGTGTAATGAAAAAATTGTAAAATTAGACAATCCTTTATCTTTTGCTAATTTAACAGTATAAGCATTGGCAGGAGATGTGGTTTCAAATCCTATTGCCATAAAAACAACATTTTTCTCTCTGTTTTCTTCAGCAATTTTAATACAGGTTAAAGGTGAAGTAACTATTCTAATATCACCACCATTGGCTTTAATCTTTTCAAGACAATTATAGTTGGTTCCAGGAACTTTTAGCATATCTCCAAAAGTGCAAAATATGGTATTTTTCATACTTGCAAGATATAGAGAAATGTCAATATCTCTTTGAGATGTTACACATACAGGACACCCTGGGCCTGATACAAGGGTAATATTCTCAGGAAGCAGTGATTTAATCCCATATTTCGCTATTGCATTGGTATGAGTGCCACAAACTTCCATTATTTGAATATTTTCAAAGTGTTGCGCAATATTATGAATTTTATTAACAACAGGTTTTATATCTTCTAAATTATACATTTTAAATTAAAAATGATATTTGCTATCCACTGTAAATTACCATTAATACCAACTAAATCCTAATCCTTGAATCCCAGATGTTGATTTAATGTTGAACTTTTAACTTAAATCATTTTCCTCTTTTAAAAGCTCATCAAGAATTTTTAATGATTCTTCTGCTTCTTTTTTATCAACCTTATGAATTGCAAAACCAACATGCGATATTACATAATCTCCAACATTTACATTATCAAGAAGCCCAAGATTGACTTCTCTTCTAACCCCTGATATTTCGACTATTGCCATACTATTTTCTTTAATTTCAACCACTTTCCCGGGAAAAGCAACACACATTTTATATCTCCACATCTATTTCCATTAATTTAAGTTCATCAAATCCAGCTGAA